>CAYGCW010000394.1:0-2459 GCA_964348465.1 uncultured Acidimicrobiia bacterium
ACGGCGCCGCCGCGGCTGCCGCTCTGTCGTCGTCAGGAAGCGGAGCCGTGGGCCGGCGCTGGCGCTTGCGAACGGTGTCGAGGAAGGCGTTCCGAGTGATGCGCCACAGCCAGCCTTCGAACGAGCCGGGCCGGTAGCCGGCGAGGCCCCTCCGGACCCGGAGCAGGACCTCCTGGGCGAGGTCGGCGGCGTCATCGGGGTCGCCCGACAGGCGGTACGCGAAGTTGTAGATCTTCCGCCCATAGCGGCGCGCGACCTCCTCCCAGGTAGGTACGGCGTCGTCGGACGACATGCGCCACTAACTCCAACGGAGCGCAGGACCGAAATGGTTCCCTACCCGGCGGATTCCTCGTCCTTCTCGTCCGAGGCGGCGCCCTCTTCGATGCCCTTGCGGAACTCCTTTGCGGAAGCCCCGATGGAGCGGGCCAGCTCGGGCAGCTTGCGGGCGCCGAACAGCAGGAGGAGGACCACGACGATGATGATGATCTCCCCGGGCCCTATCTGTCTGAACATGCCGCTCTCCTTGATCCACCGCCGAGTGTACCCGTCCCCGGCCGCTCGGCCGCACGCCTCCCGATCAGGACACGGCCACGGCGTCGACGAAGTGCTGCAGGCGCTCCCGCGACAGGAACCGCACCCGGCGCTCGCGCCGCTCCCTGTCGTAGACCTCGAACGGCGCGTACTTGTCCGTCACCAGCAGCGCCCGGGTGGCGCCCGAGGACTGGAAGTCGAACATGAACCTGTCGATCTCCTTCTCGGGCAGCTCCGGATACGAACCAGGCTCGTGGTCGACGATCCGCACCATGGTCCGCTCGCCGGCCTTGGCGGCGAACAGCGTGTCGGGGCTCGGCCCGGCGGTGAGGGTGTGGCCGGTGAGACGCAGCACCGCAGTGACCAGGTCGCCGGCGCTCATCGTGTCGGGATCGACGCCCTGGGTGCGGAGACCCGCCTCCAGGCCGCCGACCAGCCGAAGCTCGCCGCCGACCGTCCCGAGGGTCTCGTCCCTGCGAACATCGGCCAGGCCGGGCGCCGCCGCCGGCGGCGCCGACACGGCAGACGACAGGTCGATGCTGACCCGGGAAGCGTGCACGTGCTCGGGAAGGACCGGAGGCGGCAGCTCCCCCGGCGTCTCGAGCGTGACCTCCCCGACCGGCGCCGGCGCGCCGTCCCGGGTGCCGAAAGCCACCACCTTTGTGACCTGGGAGATCGGCAGATCGTGGCGCTTCTCACGCACCACCTCGACCGCCTCGTGGAGCAGCAGCTCGGTGAGCACCGGGTCGGGGTCCCCGGCAGGCAGGGGCACTTCGAAGTAGACCTCGGCCGCCTCGCCGCGAACGTGGAACTCCCCGACCTGGGGCCGGGGACGGGTGGCGCCGAGCTCGTCGCCGGCCGTCGCGGGGCGGCCTTTGAAGAAGTCGGCGTTGCGGAGCGCCACCGCGATGGCCGCGATCAGGAGTATCAGCACCACCCCGCCGATGAGGACACCCGTCACCGCCGCTCCCTTCATTCGCTCTGAGCCGGCTCTGCACCGACTCTACCGCAGGGGCGACCGTCCCTCTGTGCCTGCCCGGGGCTGCGGCGGCGTCTAGGAGACGCGGCGGCGGGCCGTCAGGGCGCGCTGGCGGCGGATCTTGCGCCGCTCGCGCTCGGAGAGACCGCCCCAGATGCCGAACTTCTCGCTGTTCACGATCGCGAACTCGAGGCATTGCTCCCGGACGGTGCACTCCCGGCAGATGGACTTGGCCGTGCGGGTCGAAGCGCCGCGTTCGGGGAAGAACAGGTCGGCGTCGGCGCCCCGGCAGTTGGCCAGGTCTTGCCAGGCGAGGTCCAAGCCGGGCGGGCTCAAGACCTCCAGCAGTCGGTCTACCACGAGGTCCTCCTCTGACACTCGTGTAATTACGATTTTGTAATTTACCGACCGCTTCCATCCGGGTCAATCCGGGCCCGTCCTCATTATTCGCGCTCTTGCGATTTATGGGAGCGCCGCGGACGTCGGGCCCGGATCCGCAATAATGTTCCGGGCCACTGGAGACGAACGGGAGGAGCCACACGGTGACGGCGACGGCACAGCAGCCCCCCACCCCCACCAAACGACGCCGCCGAGCCCCCTTCTTCGTCGAGTTCTACCGCTCCGATGTCGGCAAGAAGTGGGTGATGGCGCTGACCGGCATCGTCCTCCTCGGCTACGTGCTCGTCCACATGATCGGGAACCTCCACCTCTACGAGGGGCCCGAGCAGGTCGACGGCTATGCCGAGGCGCTGCGCGACCTGGGTGGGGAACTGGCGCCCCGGACGCTGCTGTTGTGGGTGATGCGCCTCGGGTTGCTCGCCGCGTTCGTGTTGCACATCCACGCCGCCTTCTCGCTGGCGATCAAGAACCGACGCATGCGGCCGATCGGTTATCGGTCGCGGCGGGACTACATCGCCGCCAACTACGCGTCCCGCACGATGCTGTGGAG
>CAYGCW010000395.1:0-2451 GCA_964348465.1 uncultured Acidimicrobiia bacterium
TCCAGCGCCGCGACGGGCAGTGGACGCGCGCCAAGGGCTTCGACACGTTCTGCCCGCTGGGCCCTGCCATCGAGACCGAGTTCGATCCGCTGGAGGCGCAACCGATCCTGTGCCGCGTGAACGGGGAGGTGCGGCAGGAGGGATCCATCACCGACCTGGTGTTCGGGGTCGCGCAGCTCGTCGAGTTCGTGACGGCGGTGATGACGCTGCTGCCCGGCGACGTGATCCTGACCGGCACGCCGGCCGGCGTCGGCCCGATCGCCGCCGGCGACCGGGTGGAGGTCGAGATCGACGGGATCGGCGTGCTGATCAACCGGGTGGAGGAAGGGCGATGACGGCACGAACCGGGTTCGCTCCGACCGGCAGGCCCCCGGCCCGCGGGGAGAACGGGTCGTGAGCGTCCGCGTCCGCTTCGCCCCGTCGCCGACCGGGTACCTCCACGTGGGTGGCGCCCGCACGGCGCTGTTCAACTGGCTGCTGGCCCGCCACGCGGGCGGCACGTTCATCCTCCGGTCGGACGACACCGACCTGGACCGCAACAGGCCCGAGTACTACCAGGACATCGTCGACGGCATGCGGTGGCTCGGGCTCGATTGGGACGAAGGCATCGAGGTCGGCGGGCCGCACGGCAGCTATCGCCAGAGCGACCGGATCGACCGCTACCGGGAGGCGGCGCGGGCCTTGGTCGAGAGCGGGCAGGCGTACCCGTGCTTCTGCACCGCCGAGGAGCTCGAGGAGCGGCGCCAGGCGGCGCGGGCCGCGGGTCGCCCGCCGGGCTACGACGGCCGCTGCCGGGTGATCCCGCCCGCCGAGGCGGCGGCGCGGATCGGAGCGAGCGAGGAGGCGTCGATCCGCTTCGCGGTGCCGCGGCCCGGCGAGACCGTCTTCGAAGACGTGGTGCGCGGCGAAGTGCGGTTCGACCACGCCAACGTGGACGACTTCGTGATGCTGCGCTCGGACGGATCGCCCACGTACCACCTCGCCAGCACCGTCGACGACGTCGACTACGGCATCACGCACGTGGTCAGAGGGGAGGACATCCTGGCGTCGACGCCCAAGCACATCCTCATCGCCAGGGCGGCTGCGCCCGGGACCGAGACGGTGTACGCCCACCTCCCGCTGTTGAAGGGCCCGGACGGGTCGAAGTTGTCGAAGCGGCACGGCGCCACCGCGGTCCGGGCCTACCGGGAAGGCGGCTACCTGGCGCCGGCGTTCGTGAACTACCTCGCGTTGCTGGGCTGGTCGCCGGGCGAGGACGAGACCGTCGTGTCACTCCCCGAGATGGTGGAGCGCTTCGAGCTGGAGGCGGTTTCCAAGGCGTCGGCGATCTTCGACGAGGACAAGCTGCAGTGGCTCAACGGCGTGTACGTCCGGGAGATGGACCCGGCGGAGTTCGTCGCGCAGGCGCGACCGCTGGTCGAAGCCGATCTCGCCAGGCCGCTGACCCCCGCGGAGGTCGCCGCGCTCGACCGGCTGACGCCGCTGGTCCAGGAGCGGGCCAGGTTGCTCACCGAGGTGCCTGCGCAGGTTCGCTTCCTCTTCGTCGACACGGTCGCGTACGACGAGGCCTCGTGGTCGAAGGTGATGACCAAGCCCGAAGCCCGGATGGCCGTCGCGGGGGCGTCGGCCCGGCTCGACGACCTCGAGGAGTGGACGATCGAGGCGATCGAGGAAGCGCTGCGGGCGATGATGGACGAGCTCGGCCTCTCCGCCCGCAAGGGCCTCCAGCCGCTGCGGGTTGCGGTCACCGGCTCGTCGGTCAGCCCACCGCTCTTCGAGTCGATCGAGGCACTCGGCCGGGAGACCACCCTCGCCAGGCTGGCCAGGGCCCACGAGAAGCTGTGAGCGCCTTCGACCAGCAGATCGTCTTCCTGCCGGTCGCCGACCTCGACGTTTCGGAAGCGTTCTACGCCGGACTGCTGGGACTGGAGCCGGTCCTCGATCAGGGCCGCTGCCGCATCTACCGGTCGGCCGCCGAGGCCTACGTCGGGATCTGTCGGCGCGACGACCCGCTTCCCGCGCCCGGGGTCATCCTCACGCTCGTCACCGAGGACGTGGACGCCTGGCACGACCGCCTCGTTGCCGCCGGGGCCCCCGTCGACGCCCCGCCCCGCCACAACGCCGAGTACGGCATCTACCAGTTCTTCGTAGCCGACCCCGACGGCCACCAGGTGGAGATCCAACGCTTCGAGTAGGTCGGTGCCCGCCGCGCCGGCAGCGCCCGGAACAGGGCCGCACGTCGGAACGTTGGCAACTTTGCGTTCGTGGGTAGCTTGCCTATCCTCAACGCGCCCCATTCGGGGGTGGTGTAATTGGCAACACGACAGGTTCTGGCCCTGTTATTGGGGGTTCGAGTCCTCCCCCCCGAGCGGTAGGCGGCCTCGCCGCCGACACATACGGCCCCGTCGTCTAGCGGCCTAGGACGCCGGCCTCTCAAGCCGGTAACGCCGG
>CAYGCW010000396.1:0-2447 GCA_964348465.1 uncultured Acidimicrobiia bacterium
GATTTTTGTGTTTTTTTATGTTTTAACCGTCTCTGGACCGGGCGGCTGACGCCACCGGCCGTCCGGAGATCGACGGTGGGCCGGAGAACCGGCGATCCCCCGATACACTCCCGGCTCATGGCCTCCCCGTCTTCCCCTTTCCTCGTCAACGTCGCCGACCTGCTGCGCCGCCAGGGCGCAGAGCGACGTCACCAGGTCGCGGTGCCGGTCGACTACCGGGTGGAGCAGGCGCGCACCGAAGGCGCCGGCGACCTCACCGGCGAGTTCGTCCTGCGGGCCATACCGGGCGGGATCATGGTCGAGGGCGTCGTGACCGTCCCGGCCGTGCTCAGCTGCTACCGGTGCGTCACGGAGTGGGAGGAGGAGGTCGTCACCCGCATTCGCGAGTTGGTCGCCACCGACCCGGACGCGGACACGGACTACCACGTGAACCGCGACGTGGTGGACCTCGAGCCGCTGGTGCGCGACGAGGTCACGCTGGCTCTCCCGCTGCTGCCGCTGTGCCGCCCCGACTGCCGCGGACTTTGCCCAGCGTGCGGAGGCGACTTGAATACCGGGGCGTGCCCCGGGCACGACGACGTGCCCACGTCCCCCTTTGCGGGGCTGCGGGACCTGCTGGAGACCCAGGACTGACCGCCGGGCGGGCGCGCAGTCGAGGAAACGAGGAGGCAGACGGCCATGGCCGTTCCCAAGAAGAAGATGTCGCGATCGCGTACCAGGCGCCGCAAGGCCGGCTGGCGCCTCGGCGCCCCGCGCACGGTGCCGTGCCCGCAGTGCCGCGCCCCCAAGCTGAGCCACCGCGCCTGCCACGAGTGCGGGACCTACAAGGGACGGGAGATCGTCCCTGAGGCCTGATCGGGAGGAGGCTCCGATGGCACGCATCGCACTCGACGCCATGGGCGGCGACCATGCGCCGCTCGAGGTCGTGTACGGCGGCATCGAGGCGGCCAAGGGCGGAATCGGCGTCGTGCTGGTCGGCGACGAGGCAGTGCTGCAGCCGATCCTCGACGATGCGGGCGCCGACCTGCCGATCGTGCACGCCCCGGCCACCATCGGGATGGGTGAGGATCCCCGGGCCGCGATTCGCGAGAAGAAGGACTCCTCCGTGTCGGTGGCCGCCCGCCTGGTCTCCGACGGCGAGGTGGACGGCCTCTACTCGGCCGGTTCGACCGGTGCCACCGTCGCTGCGGCAGCGCTGCTGATCGGGCGGCTGCCGGGAGTACATCGGCCGGCCATCGCCAACCTCTACCTGATGATCCCCTCGGGGGGCATCGTCGTGCTCGACGGCGGCGCCAACGTCGAGTGCCGGCCCGAGCACCTCTACCAGTTCGGGGTCATGGGCGGTGCTCTCGCCCAGGTCTACCTCCACCACGAGCGTCCCCGGGTGGGGATCCTCAACATCGGACACGAGAAGGGCAAGGGCCGGGACCTGGAGAGAGAGGCCTACGACCTCCTCGAGAAGTCGAGCATGAACTTCGTCGGCAACGTCGAGGGCCACGACCTCGGCACCGGCACCGCCGACGTGTTCGTCACCGACGGCTTCACCGGCAACGTGCTCCTCAAGGCGGCAGAGGGAACGGCGCGCTTCGTTGCCGCGATCATCACCGACGTCCTGCTCGGCAAGGAGAGCGATCCGGAGACGATCGAGCTGACCCGCCCCAAGCTTCAGGAGCTGTACGACCGGGTCGATCCGGAGACCTACGGGGGCGCCCATCTCGTCGGCGCCCGCGGCGTGGTCATCATCGGACACGGCTCCTCGACGCGGCGGGCCGTCGGCAACGGCCTCAAGATGGCGGCCGAGGCCGTCGAGCAAGGGCTCGTCGAGCGGATCGCCGCCGGGCTCGACAGCTGATGGCCGACCCCGGCGCGGGGTTCCAAGCCGCGTTGGGGCACACCTTCGCAGCCTCGGCGCTGCTGACCCGCGCCGTCACCCACCGCTCCTACCTCGCCGAGAACGAAGACGGCGAGTCCAATGAGCGCCTCGAGTTCCTCGGCGACGCCGGGCTGCAGCTCGCCGTCACCGACTACCTCCATGCCAACCACCCGTCGCTGGCCGAAGGCGAGATGGCCAAGATCCGGGCGGCCGTGGTCAGCGAGCCGGTGCTGGCCAGGGTCGCTCGCAGCCTCGGCCTGGGCGGGGTGCTGCGGCTGGGCCGGGGGGAGGAGCTGACCGGCGGCAGGGCCAAGGAGTCGATCCTCTCCGATGCCCTCGAGGCGGTGCTCGGCGCCATCTACCTCGACGCCGGGTTCGAGCCGGCCCGCCGGCTCATCATCTCCCACTGGGCCCATCTCATCGAGGAGCGGGTGGCGGCCCCCGGGGCCCGCGACTACAAGACCCGCCTTCAGGAGGTGCTGGCCGCCCGAGGCGCCACCCCCCGCTACCGGATCTCCGAGCGCGGACCCGATCACGCCAAGCAGTTCACGGCGGTGGTGACCGTAGAGGGTGA
>CAYGCW010000397.1:0-2433 GCA_964348465.1 uncultured Acidimicrobiia bacterium
GAGCGCCGCGGCGTCGTCGGTCATCGTCGGCCTCGGGCTTGCGTCGACCCCACGCTACGCGCCCTGCCGAACGGCCGCGCTCACAGCCTGGCGACGCCCACCAACGCCAGCCCCACCACCACCAGGCCGACGTGCACGGCGATGAGCGCCCACCGACCGGGCGCGAGTGGCCGGTCCAGCGCCGACGGGACCGGCAGGAGCCGGTACCAGAACCACGATCCGAGCCCCCCGCCCATCAGCACCCCGGCGGCGACCATCAGCCACCCGGCGGCCCCAAGCCCTGCCGGGAGCGCAACGAAGCACAGCGCCGTGAGCCCGCCCGCCACGAGCGCCGCCGGCACCACGAGTCCGTAGCGAAGACGGGGCCGCCGCACGCTGGCGGCGAGCAGCGGCGGCATGAGCGCCCATCCCGCAACCAGCGGCAGTTCGACGGCGACCGGCACGCCGCCCTCGGTGGCGGCCATGGCCCAGATGACCCCGAGCGCAACTGCGCTCACGACCGCCTGGCGCCGGACCCGGCCGGTCATGTCCGCACTGGCGGTCATCTCGACGCCGGCGGTGCCGAGCATCATCGTCCTCGCCTCCGCCGGCGCCCCTCCCGCCACTGTTCCTTGAAGCCGGTACGCCGGCGGGCGGTCGCCTCGACCGAGTAGATGCGGCGGCCCAGCTCGACGAGGCCGTGCCGCAGTTCGTCGGCGCTCATGTTGAGCGGCCGGTAGTTCACGTCGAACAGGGTGCACCGGGCCCAGTCGCCGGGGTACAGCAGGCGGCCCTCCCGCTCCAACCGCTGGTACAGCGGGGTGCCGGGGAACGGCGTCTGCACCGTGATCTGCACGTCGTAGGGGAGAGCCGCCGCGACGAATCTCTCGACGTGCTCGAACACGTCCGGTCCGTCGCCGTCGAGACCGAGGACAAAGCAGGCATTGACCGCGATCCCATGGGCCTGGATGGTTCCGACTGCGTCGCGGTAGCAGCCGAATTGCTCGAGCTTCCAGTTCCGCTTCAGCTCCACGCCGTCGAGGCCCTCCGGCGTGGGGCTCTCGAATCCGATGAGGACCTCGGCACAACCTGCCTCGTGCATGAGGCGCAGCAACGCCGGGTCGGTGGCGACCGAGACATCGGTCTCGGTGAACCAGCGCACCCCCTCCTCCCCGATGGCGCTGACCAGCCGCCGGCCGTGGTGCTTGTCGACAAACGTGTTGTCGTCCGCCAGCTCGACGAAGGGCCGGGGCCAGATCTTCTTGACGGCGCGTATCTCCTCGGCGACCCGCGTCACCGGCTTGTGGGCATACCGCGACGTCAGCAGCACCGAGCTGGCGCAGAACTCGCAACGCCACGGACAGCCGCGTTGGGTCTGCACCGTCAGCCGGTTGTACCGGTCGGGTTCGAGGAGATCGAATCTCGGCAGCGGCCCCGAACCGAGGGCGTGGGGTCGCCCTTCGTTCCGATATACGCCGCCGAGCCGGCCGGCCTCGGCGTCGGCGACCAGTTGCGGCCACACCGGCTCGCCCTCGCCGACGACGACGGCATCGCAGTGCTCGAGCGCCTCCTCGGGCACCACGGTGACGTGCAACCCGCCGATGACCACGGGAACGCCGGCGGCCCGGTACCGGTCGGCCAGTGTGTAGGCCTCCGCCGCCTGGGCCGAGTAGGTAGAGATGGCCGCCAGGTCGCACTCGGGAAGGACGTCGAGCTGATCGACGTGGTCGACCTCGTGGTAGGAGACCTGGTGGCGTTCGGGCGTCCACGCGGCGATGGTCAGCAACGACAGGCTGGGGAGGGCGGCGATGGTCTTGCCGCGCTCGACGAACCCAGGAAGGGTGAGCCCGAGAGCGGTCAGTTCTGGATCGTGGGCCCGCACTCCGCTCATGGCCAGCAATGCGATCTTCACTTCCCACCTCCGATCTCACCCCACGCGTACCACCGGCAGGGCCAGCCGGTTAGGGCCAAATGGAGGAACGGCCGGACGGCCCTATTCGGCGGCCGACGCTCGGCGGACGATGAGACGGGAGCCCGCGGGCGCGCCGGCACCCTCACCGGGCTCCCGGATCGGGAGGTCGATATGGACGCACGGCGCGAACGGTTCTACCGGGGCGTCTTCCTGGCGGCCGCCGTCTACGACATCACGCTGGGGATCGTGTTCACCTTCTTCCACAGCTGGGCCTTCGACGTGCTCAACACCGAGGTCGAAGCCGCCGCCGGCCTGCTGCCGCTGGTGGGTGCTTTCCTGTTCGTGATCGGCGTGGCCTACTGGCTGATCTACCGCGGGGACCTGTGGCGGAACCGGGATCTCATCGTGATCGGGACGCTGTACAAGGCCGCATACTCTGGAGTGGCGTTCGGCACCGCCATATTCGCCGAAGTCCCTCACTGGGCATTCGTCGGGGTGTTCGGGGTGGCCGACGTCGTCTTCTTCCTGCTGATGGCCGAGTG
>CAYGCW010000398.1:0-2418 GCA_964348465.1 uncultured Acidimicrobiia bacterium
TCGGCGACCCGTTCGAGGAGAAGAAGCTCATCGAGGCCTGCCTCGACCTGTACGCCCGCGGCCTGGTAGCCGGCATCCAGGACCTCGGCGCCGCCGGCATCGCCTGCGCGACGGCCGAGACCGCCGCCAAGGGCGGGATGGGCATGGACGTGATCCTCGACCGGGTCCACCTCCGGGAGCCCGGCATGTCGCCCGCCGAGATCCTCACCTCGGAGTCCCAGGAGCGGATGCTGGCCATCGTCGCCCCTGCCGACGTGGACGAGGTGCTGCGAGTGGCCGCCAAGTGGGAGGTCGACGCCGAGGCCATCGGCACCGTGCGGACCGGGGGGGCGTTGCGCGCATACCGGGACGGGGAACTGGTGGCGGACGTCCCGGCCCGTTCTCTCGCCGACGGCGCCCCCATCTACCGGCGGCCGGTCGAGCGGCCCGACTACCTCGACGCCGCCTGGGCCGGTGGGCCGGACGTGAGCGGCGAGCCCGACGTAGCCGAGGCGCTGCTGTCGCTGCTCGACAGCCCTGCCGTAGCCGACAAGTCCTGGGTGTACGAGCAATACGACCACATGCTCTTCCTGTCCACGGTCGTGCCCCCCGGCCACGATGCGGCGCTGCTGCGCGTCGACGGCACCGACAAAGGTCTGGCCGTGGCGACAGACGGCCATGGCCGGCGATGCTTCCTCGACCCCCGCCGGGGCGCCGCCCGGATCGTTTACGAGGCGGCCCTGAACGTCGCCACCACCGGGGCTCTGCCGATCGCCGCCGTCGACAACCTCAACTTCGCCAATCCGGAGCGGCCGGAGGTCATGTGGCAGTTCACCGAGACGATCGGCGGGCTGGCCGAGGCGTGCGACGCGCTGGGCATCCCGGTCATCGGCGGCAACGTGTCGTTCTACAACGAGACCGGCGACGCCGCCATCTTCCCGACGCCGGTGGTCGGCGTGCTGGGTCTGGCCGACCCGATGCCCGAGTCGCCGCCCCGCCTCGACCGCGGCGAGGAAGGGATGGAGCTGTGGCTGTTCGGGCCCGAAGACGGTACCGACTTCGCCGCCTCCGAATACGCCAAGGTGCTCCTCGACGACCTCTCTGGGCGGCCGGCGGGCCCCGACCCGGACGCGGCCAGGGCCGCCATCGCCGCGGCGCGGACGCTGGCCACCGAGGGCGTGGCGGCCGTGCTCCACGACGTGAGCGACGGCGGCCTGGCGGTGGCCGTCGCCGAGATCTGCTTCAACTCGGGCGTCGGGGCGACCATCGAGGTCGAAGATTGGCGGCAGCTCTTCGCCGAGGGACCGCACCGCTTCGTGGCCGCCATCGAGCCCGAACGACGCGGCACGCCGCTGCGCATCCCCGGCAAGCCGATCCCGGCGCGCCGGATCGGGACCCTGCGGGGCAACGTGATCGACTTCTGCAGGTTCGGCAGTGTGCCGTTGGCGGAGGCCGCCGCGACGTGGCGCCGCGCCATCCCGCGCCGGATGGCGGGCGCATCCTTCTGAGGGGGCGCCGGGGACAGATGCCGGGGGCCGGTATCGTGACGCTCATGGACACGGAAGCACAGGCGCCGGTCTGCTACCGGCACCCCGACCGGATCACCGGGTTGAGCTGCTCCGAGTGTGGGCGGCCGATCTGCGCCGAATGCAGCCACGACGCCGCCGTCGGGCAGAAGTGCCCCAACTGCGCCGCACCGAAGCACCGTACCCGGGTAGTCACGGCCCGCGACCTCCAGGAGAGCGGGTGGCGGGCCACACCCGTGTCGATGGGGATCATCGCCGCCGCCGTCGTCGTCTTCCTCTTCACCTTCGGCTCGAATCAACTCCGCCGCGATCTCTTCCTCGACTTCGCCCAGATCAACGTGCTCGTGCTCAACGGTGAGTGGTGGCGGGTCTTCAGCGCCGGCTTCCTCCACGACGGGATCATGCACATCGGCTTCAACATGTATGCCGTCTACCTGTTCGGCCCCCGCCTCGAGCGGGAGGCCGGCAGCGTCCCGTTTGCGCTGCTCTACTTCGCGTCCATGGCGGCCGGCGGGGCAGCATTCTTGCTGATCGGCCCGGAGGCATCGATCGCAGTGGGCGCTTCCGGGGCCGTGTTCGGCTTGTTCGGCGTGTGGCTGGCGGCCACCTACCGAATCCGCAACACCCCGTACGGGAGAGCGATGTTCACCCAGCTCATGGTGTTGCTGGCGATCAACCTGGCGCTCCCTTTGTTCGTGCCCCGGGTGGCCTGGCAGGCCCACGCCGGCGGCCTGGCAGCGGGGGCGCTCATCGGATTCCTGTGGAGCAAGCTCGCAGCTGGCAAGCCCAACGCCCCCGCCATCCGCAACGGCATCGCCGCCACGGTCCTGGCCGTTTCGCTGGCCGCCATCCTCCTCGCCTGACAGGCCACCGCCATCAGCCGACGCCCGCAAGTTTTGATGGCGTGGTCGCC
>CAYGCW010000399.1:0-2398 GCA_964348465.1 uncultured Acidimicrobiia bacterium
GGACGTTCGAGGTCGCCGTCGAGGAGGTGCACGGCAACCCCGTCCGCACCTACGCCAACCGCCTCCCGAACCTGCGCGACTTCGTCGCCGTCGGCCGCAACCACGGGGACGCGGAGTTCCTGGTCGAGGCGGGCACCCGCTTCACGTTCGGAGAGACGTTCGACCGGGCCCAGCGCCTCGCCGCGACGCTGCACGACCGCTTCGGCGTCGGACCGGGAGACCGGGTCGGGGTCGTGGGCGCCAACGCCGCCGACTGGGTGGTGTCGTACTGGGCAGGGGTCGTGCTCAATGCCGTCGTCGTGCCGTTCAACGCGTGGTGGACGGCGGAGGAGCTGGAGTTCGGCCTCGACGACTCCGGAACCTCGTTCGTGCTGTGCGATCCGCGACGAGCCGAGGTCGTCGCCAAGGCGTCCTTTCCACCGCACCGCACGATCGTGTGGGGCGAGGGCGACCTGCCGCCGGGGGCGCACCGGCTCGACGACGCGCTCGCCGCCACTCCGGCCCCGCTGGACGTGGTCCCGGCCCGGGGCGAGGACGAGCCGGCGGTGATCTTCTACACGTCCGGGACCACCGGACGACCCAAGGGCTCCGCCAACACCCACCGCAACATCGTCAGCAACTTCCTGAATGCGGCGGCATTCACGACGGCTGCGGCGCTGGCGGCGGGCGAGCAGCCCATCGGCACCGGCGAGCAGGACGCCGACCTGTGCGTGATTCCGCTGTTCCACGCCACCGCCAACCTCGCCGTGCTCACGCCGTTCGTCTACGCCGGCAACAAGCTGGTGTTCATGCCGCCCGGCAAGTTCGACCCGGACCGGGCAGGCCGGGTCATCCAGGAGGAGCGGGTCACCCGCTTCGGCGGCGTCCCCACGATCGTGGCCCGCATCCTCGATTCGGGGGCGCCGCAGCGGTACGACTTCTCGTCGGTGAAGATGATCTCCTATGGGGGCGCACCGGCTTCGCCGGCGCTGCTGGCCAGGGTCGCGGAAGCGTTTCCCTCGATCAAAGAGCGGATCATCCAGGGGTACGGGCTGACGGAGACGTCGGCCATCGCCACGATCAACGCCGGAGCCGACTATCTGCAGCGCCCCGACTCGGTCGGCATCCCGGCGCCGATCGTGGAGCTGCGGATCGCCGGCCCCGGGGGCGAGCCGCTGCCGGCCGGCGACGTGGGCGAGGTGTGGATCCGGGGCGCCAACGTCATCCCCGGCTACTGGAACCGGCCCCGGGTCAATGCGGAGACCTTCACCGAAGGGTTTCTGCACACCGGCGACGTCGGCTACCTCGACGAGGACGGCTTCCTCTACATCACCGACCGGGCCAAGGACATGGTCATCAGGGGCGGGGAGAACGTCTACTGCGCCGAGGTCGAAGCCGTGCTCGAAGGCCACGCCGGGGTGCGCGAGGTGGCGGTGGTGGGCAGCCCTCACCCCGAGTGGGGCGAGGAGGTCAAAGCGGTCGTCGTCGTCCGCCGGGGCGCCGAGCCGGAGCCGCAGGACCTGGCCATCTACGCCGCCGAGCACCTGGCGCGGTTCAAGGTGCCGACCGTGTGGGAGCTGCGCACCGAGCCGCTGCCTCGCAACCCGGCCGGCAAGGTGCTGAAGGCGCCGCTGCGCGGCGGACACTCGGCGACGTTCGCCGTGGGTGAGGAAACCGACTCGGCGCTGTGACCAGGCGGCTCCGCGTCGAGTGGCGTCCCGGCGAGAAGGTCACCGCCCGCCTGGCGATGCCCCCGGAGCCCGCCGGGACCGGCGTGCTGCTCGCCCACGGCGCCGGCGCCGGGCAGGACCATCCATTCCTGACGACGATCCGCGACGGCCTGGCGGCGGCCGGGTATCCGGTGCTGACCTTCGACTACCCCTACCGGGAGGCCGGCAGGCGGCGGCCGGACCGCCCCGAGGTCCTGATCGCCGCCCACCGGGCGGCGGCGGCGCGGCTGCGCTCCTACTGCGACCGGATCGTGCTGGCGGGCAAGTCGATGGGCGGGCGGATCGGCTCCCATCTCGCCGCGGAAGGGGAAGACGCGGCCGCGCTCGTGTACTACGGATACCCGCTGGTGGCGCCCGGGAAGCGGGCGCCGCGGGACACCGGGCATCTCGACGCGATCGCCGCCCCGATGCTGTTCCTGGCGGGCACCCGCGATCCCCTGTGCCCCCTCGCCGCGCTGCTGGCGCTGGTCGGGCGCCTCGAGTGGGCGGAGGCGGCCCTCATCGAGGGCGGCGACCATTCATTCCGCGTCCCCAAGCGCAGCGGGCTCTCGTACGACGACGTCCTGGGCGCGCTGGTGACGATGACGGTGGACTGGCTGGCCTGACCCGACTCCCGCCCGCGGTGTGGAGCAGGTCTCCCTCAGCTCTCGCGGCGGCCGGGGCGGTAGTAGCGCCCGGAGAGGATGGTC
>CAYGCW010000400.1:0-2375 GCA_964348465.1 uncultured Acidimicrobiia bacterium
CGCCCGAGCAGAACGCCCACCCGCCATCCTTCGGCGAGGGTCCGTTACCGGTGAGAAGGACACAGCCGACGTCGGGCGTCTGGCGGGCGTGGTCGAGTGCCCGGTACAACTCGTCGACGGTGTGGGGACGGAAGGCGTTGCGCACCTCGGGTCGGTCGATCGCCACCCGCACCACGCCGGAGTCCACCGCCCGGTGGTAGGTGACGTCGCTGAGGTCGAAACCGGCGACCGCCTTCCAGGCGGCCGGGTCGAAGATTGCGGAGACCATGGGGGAAGGCGCCTTCCGTGACCGGCCGATACTGTAGTGAGCCTGTATGACCGGACCCTCTCCGCGAGACTGGCTCCATGAGGCCGCCGCCACCGGTGGGGGGCGGGAAGCAGTGGCGGGCGACGTGCGCCTCACCTACGGCGAGCTCGCGGAACGGGCCCACGCTGCGGGCGTTCACCACGACTGGCCGGCCGGCGCCACCGTCCCGATACCGGTGCCCGGACCCGCGGCGGACGTGTTCTCCGGCCTGTGGGGCGCATGGCGGGCCCGGGCGGTGGCGGCGCCGCACGACCCCCGGAGGTTCCCCGGCGGGCTCGCCGCCGGCTACCACGGCGCCCACACCGTCGTGGTGACGTCGGGCACGACCGGCGTCCCGCGCGGTGTGATCCTCACCGAGGGCAACGTCGGAGCGGCGGTCGCCGCCTCGGCGGACCGGATCGGGAACGCCGGCGACGACCGCTGGCTGCTGGTGCTGCCGCTGTTCCACGTCGGCGGCCTCTCGGTGCTCTGGCGCTCGGCTGCCGCGGCCGGCACGGTGCTCGTCCACGACCGCTTCGACGCCGGCCGCACGGCGACGGCCCTGCGCTCGGGGGAGGCGACGATCGCCAGCTTGGTGCCGACCATGCTGCGGCGACTTCTGGCGGCCGACCCCGGCCCCTTCCCCGGCGAGCCGGTCGTGTTGCTGGGAGGGGCGCCGGCACCCGCCGCGCTCGTCGAGCAGGGCTTGGACGCCGGTCTCCGTGTGCTCGCCAGCTACGGCCTCACCGAGGCCTGCTCCCAGGTGACGACGGTCGTTCCCGGCGATGAGCGGCGTTCGCTGGGGACCACCGGGCCGCCGCTGCCCGGTATGCGGGTGCAGGTGGTTGCGGCCGGCCGCGCCGTGTCGCCCGGTACCGCAGGCCTGATCGAGATCGCGGGGCCGGCGGTGTCGCCCGGCTACGCCGGCGAGCCGCCGCGGGCGGGGCCCCTCCTGACCGCAGACATCGGCCGTTTCGACGACGCGGGAAGGCTGATGGTGCTCGGCCGGGCGGACGAAGTGGTCGTCACCGGCGGCGAGAACGTGCATCCAGCCGAAGTGGAGGCCCTTCTCTCCGGCTGCCCGGGCGTGGTAGAGGCCGCGGCCTTCGGCCTGCCCGACCCGGAGTGGGGCCAGCGGCTCGTGGCAGCGGTCGTGGCGTCCCCTGGCTTTGACGCCGCCGCCGCCGCCGCGTGGCTGCGGGCGCGGGCTCCCTCCTACTTGGTGCCGCGGGAGTGGCGCATCGTCGGGGAACTGCCCCGCAACGCCGCGGGGAAGGTCGATCGCACCGCTCTCGCCGGCGCCTAGCTGCGCAACCCGATCTGACGGAAGAACGCATCGGTCGACGGCTCTCTGCCGAGGAACGCCCGCAGCAGCTCGGCGGCGGGGCGGGAGCCGCCCGGCTCGAGGATCTCGTGCCGGTAGCGACGGCCGACTGCGGGACTGAGCACGCCTTCGTCCTCGAACACGGAGAACATGTCGTCGCCGTACACCTTCGACCACAGGTAGCCGTAGTAGCCGGCGTCGTAGCCGCCCATCACGTGGCCGAATCCGGCCAGCATGAACGTGCCCTCGTGGAACGGAAAGCCGGTCACCTCGTTGGCGATGCGGTCGGCCTGTTCCAGGTCGACCGGTCCGGTGGCCGTGTGGAGCGCCAGGTCCAGCCGGCCGAAGAACACCTGGCGGAGGTTCCACGTGCCCACGTTGAGGTTGCGGGCCGCCACGAGCTGGGCCACGAGCTCGGACGGGATCGGCTCGCCGGTCTCGTAGTGGCGGGCGAACCTCTGCAGCACGGGGGCCTGCCAACACCAGTTCTCCATGATCTGCGAGGGCGCCTCCACGAAGTCCCACTCCGTCTCGGCGCCCGAGAACCTGGCCGTCTCCGCCGTGGCGAGCGACATGTGCAGGATGTGGCCGAACTCGTGGAAGAGGGTGGTCACCTCCTCGTGGAGCAGCAGCGACGGCCGGTCGGCGGTGGGCTTGGTGAAGTTGGCCACGATCGCCGACACCGGCTTCTCGTAACCGCCGTCCCGGCGCCGGTGCGCCTGGACGAGATCGAAGGCGGCGGCATGGCCGTACTTGCCCTCACGT
>CAYGCW010000401.1:0-2374 GCA_964348465.1 uncultured Acidimicrobiia bacterium
CACGACCGACACCTCGCCGGGTGTTCGCACCACCGCCGTGAGCGCTCCCTTGGCCCACTGTGGGTCGGGCATGCCCGGCTCCAGCCGGCACACCGCCAGCCGCCCGGGCAAGACGTGCAGGGTGAGGGATCGCGCGCCCACGGCGGCGCATGATCGCGCCTGAGCGGAGCCCCCCGCAAGAGGATGGCTGAATTGGACGGCCAACCGGCCAGAATGCCCGCACATGAGCCTCACCGAAAGCCGGATGGCGAACCTCGGCGCCAAGGCGGCGCTGCGGGCGTGGGACCGCTACCGCGACCGGTTCGCGGCGATCACCAGGCGAGCGGGCACCCGTTTCGAGCAGCGCGACTGGCACGGGATGCAGAACGACATGGTCGAACGGCTCGAGCTGTACCGCGATGTCGTCGACCATCTCACCGTCGAGGTGCGAGACCTCCTCGATGATCGCGTCCAGGACCGGCTGGTGTGGGCGAGCCTCAAAGCGGTGTACTCGGGGCTGATCGCCGACCGCGACGACTGGGACATCGCCGAGACCTTCTTCAACTCCCTCACCCGCCGCATCTTCACGACGGTCGGAGTTGACCCGCAGGTGGAGTTCGTGGCGACCGACTACGCCAACCCGCCGACGCGGCCCCACCGCCGCCTCGTGGCCGAGTACGACCGAACCGGGTCGGTGGCGGCGCTGATCGAGCAGATACTCACCGACTTCCGGTTCCGCGTGCTCTACGAGGACATCCGCCGGGACGCCAAGCTGGTGGCGGTAGAGATCGAGCACCAGCTGCGAGAGCGCGGGCTCCCGCTCGACGTGACCGCCGCCGAGATCGTCCCCCAGCCGTTCTTCAGGGGCAAGGGCGCCTACGTCGTGGGCCGCCTGCGGGTGGGTGCCACAGAGCTGCCGCTGGTGCTCGCCCTCCGCAACCCGGAGGGGGCCGTCGTCGTGGACGCGGTCCTGCTCGATTCCGTCGCCGTGAGCATCCTGTTCAGCTTCACGCGTTCCTACTTCCACGTGGACATCGACAGGGTCTACGAGCTGGTGCGGTTCCTGGCCTCGCTGATGCCCCACAAGCGGGTAGCGGAGTTGTACACATCGATCGGCTATCACAAGCACGGCAAGACCGAGCTGTACCGTGACCTGCTCGCGCACCTCGCCGGCACCGGAGAGCGGTTCGTCGTGGCGCGCGGCATCCGCGGCCTGGTGATGGAGGTGTTCACCATGCCCGGCTTCGACGTGGTCTTCAAAGTGATGCGCGACGTCTTCGGGGCGCCGAAGCGCATCACTCGCACCGAGGTGAAAGACCGCTACCGGCACGTCTTCCACCACGACCGGGCGGGGCGCCTCGTCGACGCCCAGGAGTTCGAGCACCTGCAGTTCGACAGGGACCGGTTCGAGCCCGGCCTCCTCCAGACGCTGCTCGACGAGTGCGGGCGGTCGGTCCGGGTGGCGGGCGACACGGTCGTGATCACCCACGCCTACGTCGAGCGGCGGGTCGAGCCGCTCAACATCCACGTGCGGGAGGCCGACGCGAAGATCGCCCGCCAGACCGTCCTCGACTACGGCATGGCGATCAAGGACCTCGCCTCCACCAACGTCTTCCCCGGGGACATGCTGCTCAAGAACTTCGGCGTGACCAGGCACGGGCGGGTCGTCTTCTACGACTACGACGAGCTCGCCGAGATCACCGAGCTGCGGTTCCGGGCCATGCCCGAGCCCGACCACGACGAAGACGCGTTGTCGGAGGAGCCGTGGTTCGGCGTCGACGAGCGCGACGTGTTCCCCGAGGAGTTCCGGGCCTTTCTCGGCCTCCCCAGACCTCTCCGAGAGACCTTCGAGGCCCGGCACGACGACCTGTTCGATCCCCGTTGGTGGCAGCAGGTCCAGACCCGACTGGCGGCAGGCGAGATCATCGAGATCTTCCCCTACGGCGCCGAGCGCCGGCTCCAGAATGGCGACGGCTGAGCTCGTCTCCTCAGCGTCTCCGGCGCAACACCCGCCAAGCGACGAAGAGCAAGAGCGCGGTCACCAGGTACGCACCCTGGGCCATCCGCATCGCGTCCACGGCCGGCACCCACCGGGCATCCCCGTCGCGGAACACGTAGGCGCCGACGGGCCGGGCCGAAAGGCCGAAGCCGCCGCCCTCGCCTCCCTCCCCTGCGGTGCCGGTGCCGCTGCCGCCGCCGCCTCCGCCGCGCACCGCGGCGGCCGGGATGATCACGGCGCCGTCCTTCTCATACGGCTCGCCATAGACGCGCCGCACCGACAGCGCATCCTGGGCTCCGTTCACCGCGTCGATGATTCCCATGGATCCCTCCTCTGTTCCCGTTCCCACGCTACGCCCGGCCGGACGTCGCGTCCCGGGCCAAACGACCCGGTTCC
>CAYGCW010000402.1:0-2371 GCA_964348465.1 uncultured Acidimicrobiia bacterium
TACTTCGAGGTCGTTCGTTCGGGAACGGCCGTGAACACCAGGTCGATGGCGGCCTCCTCCACCCACTCCTGGTCCACCGCCGCCTCGGCCAGCTCGGCCCTGCGGTCGCCCGCCGCGACGGGAACGATGATGTGTCCGTCGGGCAGGTACCGGTAGACGCCGGGCGCCAGGCCGGTCACGTCGCCGACGACGAGGTAGACCTCGAGCGGGTACAGGGCGCCGGCCGAGGGGACCGTCCTGAACCCCTTCGGGTCGGTGGTGCCCTGGGCCGCCCACAGGATCTGCGACACCTCCGCCAGGGTCAGCGGCTCGCCGGTGTAGTCCCGGACCGAACGCCGGTTCAGCAACGCCTCCTCCACCGACGTGTCGCTCTGGTGCCGGGGCGGCGGCAGCTCCACCCGGACCCCGGGCTCGTCGGCATCCGTCGTCTCGTCGCCGTCACCGCATGCGACGGTTGCGGCCACCAGCATCGTCAGCAGCACGGACATCCCGAGCCGCCGGCCGTGGTTCGTGCCCTTCCGCATCGGTTCGACGCCGTCGTCGAAGTCTCTCACGCTGCTCCTCCCGGACGGTGCCACCATTCTCGACGGGCCGGCGATGCGCGGGCCAGGGCCGAATTCCGGAATCGCCCCCGACGTCCGCCACGAGCACGGCTCAGTGGTGCTCAGCGATCACCGAAGCCCGTTGCCCTACAGCTCCGCGACGGTGTGCGGTGCGATCACGGGGTCGGGACGCTGCCGTCACGGTGCACCCGGGCCCACCTCGATGCGAAGTGGCCCACATTCGGAGGTGCATCGGCGTGACGGGCGAACCAGCAGTCGTCGCCGGCGCACGGCTCTTCGTCGCAGGTCTCCAAGGGACAGGCGCCTCTCACGTGCTCGATGTGGCAGCAGCGGTAGGGGCAGACGTGGTGGCGAAGCTCTCTCGAGCCGGACATCAGACCTCCTTCGCCCTCGTCCATCGTCTCGCAGCCAGCCGCCGGGTCCAGAGGCGAAAGTCCCACCGGCGGCCGGCCCGTACTGCCCGCCACCGGCTGGACCGGCGGCGGGGTCCTTCTTCGTTTTCGTGTCACATGGAATCTATAGGCTCTGCGAACATGGACACGCTGGCAGAGATCCCCACCGAGGAGCTGCGGCTGCAACTCGAAGCCGACGAGAGGGTCATCGCTCGGGCCCGTTCCCGGCAGGCGGTGCGCATCGTCGAGCTCGCTCGAAGGCAGACCGCCGTCGCCGAGGGATGTGCGTCGATGGTCGAGTGGGTCTCGGGGAGGCTCGACGTCGCTCCCGAGACCGCGCAACGCCTGGTGGCGACCGCGGAGGCGCTTTCGTCTCTGCCGCATGTCGCCGGCTCGGTGAGCTGCGGAGAGATCACGTGGGACCGCACCGTCGAGGTTGCGAAGGGTGCCACCCCGGCCGACGAGCTCGAAGCCCTTCTTTGCTCGTACGAGCACGACATCGCAGGCCTGCGCCGCCTCCGCGCCAGGAAGCGCCGGAGGACCCGCGGAGACGAGCGGCGGTCCTTCGCCGAGCGCCATCTGTCGTTCCAGCCCACCTTGGATCAGACCTCGGTACGGTTGACCGGCGTTCTTCCCGGTGCCATGGGTGTGGAGCTGCAAGCTGCCGTCGATGCCCGTGCCGACCAGTTCCCGTCCTTTCCCGACGGAACTCGGGCGCCGCTTCCCCAACGCCGGGCCGACGCGCTGGTTTCGCTGGTGGCCGACTCGGTGGGTGGCGGTGAACCGCCGGTCGTCGTAGTCAACGTTGACGCCGCGGATGCTGCGTCCAGCAGCGCCGAGACGGGGGTTGCCCTCGTGGCCGGCCCCCGGATCGGAGTCGACGCCCTCGAGGCGATCCTGTGCGACGCCGTCGTCGAGGTCACCGCCGACGCCGGGGACGGCTCGCCGCTGGCCGTCGGGCGCCGGTCCCGCACCATCCCGCCCCGGCTGCGCCGTCACGTGCTCGCCCGAGACGACGGATGCACCGTTGCCGGCTGCGTCTCGACGTACCGGCTGCAGGCGCACCACCGGGTGCCCTACTCGGAGGGCGGCCGCACCGACCCGGACAACCTCACCACCCTGTGCTGGTATCACCACCAGGTCGTCGTGCACGGCCACGGCTTCACCATCGACCGGCGATCACCGAGGGGCCGCATTCGCCTCCGTCCACCGGAGGCACCACGGCCGCCGCCCCGGCCGAAGATCGCTGCGTACAGTTCCCCCGATCGCTGACGGCGTCCGGCGCCGATGCCGCCCCCTGCGCCCAGGCCTCGAGGCCAGCCCGAGGAGCCTCCACACTCCTGAGGGCGCCCCGCGAGGGATTCCGGTGGTCGGGCTGGCCGGATTTGAACCGGCGACCTCTTGACCCCCAGTCCG
>CAYGCW010000403.1:0-2366 GCA_964348465.1 uncultured Acidimicrobiia bacterium
CCGGCTGGCCGTGACGTCGAGGCGCTCACCGCCCACAGTCTCGCGGCCGTTGGTCCAGCCCACCCGGGCCCACGCCTCGCCATCCACTGCGTGGTAGACGATCGGCACGCCGCAATAGGTGAACCCGAGCGTGCCGGCGTCGAGCACACCCCTGCCGCCGAGCATCGCCCACTCGCGCGGCTCCGCCAGGAACTCCTCAGGCGACAGCAGCAACGGCCGGAACCTGACCCGCCCGCCGAACACGCGCACCCCCAGCTCGCCCCATCGAATGAGCACGCCCTCCTTCACCTGGCCGGTCATGCCGGGTTGCTGGGCGCCGGTGTGAGCCGGGGTGTGCGAATGAGGGTCGGTGGGGAACGTGCCCTGCTCGGCGACACTCTTGACGAAGCCCAGGCCCGCCCGCACCCGCCGGTATCGCTCCGCCAGTGCGGCCGTCGCGTTCTCGTCCCCGGCGTCGGCAGCGGCCACGACCCGCTCCTGGAGCGCCAACAGAAGCTTGGAGACCATGTGCCAGTAGACCGAGCCGAGCCCTTCGTAGCGGTACATCGTCCCCGAGCGTCCGGTGAAAGCCCGGTGGCGGAAGACCACCTCGTAGGCGTCGAGGACCTCGGACCGGGCGGCGGCGGCGAGCTGCCCGATCCGACCGGGGCGATAGGCCAACTCGTCGAGCGCAGCGGCGAGCTCCCGTGCCGAACGGAAGCCGCTGGCGAACCGGACGACCCCGTCGGCGTCGCGCCGCAGGATCCCGCTGCCCGCGTCCAGCAAGGCACGTGCCGCAGGACCGAGGGCTTCTTCAGGCAAGACGTTCTTGTCCAGGAACCGCTTCGGCATGCGGTTCGGGTACAGCATGAAGGAATCCTGGTCGGGCCGGTACAGCTCGCTCTCGTACATGCGGTCGACGATGCCGGTCGCATCGTCGGCGCCGATGTCCGACGCCCCCAAGACGGCCACCTGCCCTTCCAGCATGACGCCCAGGGTCTCGAGCCGGGCGCTCTGCGGTTCGAGCACCAGGAGGCCGTAGGCGTGGACGAGGCCGTCGGCCCGGCGGGCTTCGGCCGCCGCCCGATCGAGGTGAGGCCGGACCACGGCGAGGGCCTCCCGCAGGTCGGCGACCGGGACCGGCATCGCCGGCCCCGGCCCGTGGTCGTATGCCGCGTCCCTGAAGTCCGAATAGGCTCGCCCGAGCCGGTCCAGAAGCGTCCGCCGTTCCCGGGGCCCGATCGCTGCCGCCCCGGGCATGTCCGCATGATCCGCGAAGGCCGCGATGACGCCATCCAGCCACTGCACGACTCGCTGTGCGACCGGCACGGTGTTCACGTCCGCGGCAGCGAGCACATCGTCGATTAGCGCCAGGTACTCGCGGAGGTGGAAGAGCGTCACCACCGACACCCCGTTGCCGACGAGCGCGTTGTTGCCGTCGTTCCATTCCGGGCGCTGCGTGTTCATCCAGATCCCACCGCCGGGGACCAGGTTCGACAGTTTGGCGAGGGCAGGCACGAGCAGCTTCTCCGCCAGTGAGGCATGGTGCACGCCGGCGCCGTCGGCGGCCGGGACGAGCTGTCCATCGAATCCCATCGCCGCCACCCGCCGCTGGACCGCCTCATGGCGAACGTGGTCGAACTCGACGGTGTTCTTCGGATCAACCACGATGGCGTCGTAGGGCCGGATTCGGTACGGCACGTCGGCATAGGAGAACCGCACTTGGTCGAGTGACGCCTCGAGCCATCCCGGATGGAAGCGCCGCCCCAGGTCGAGCAGGCGGTGGAGGTATACGAGCTGGTGGTCACCCCAGTAGCCGTAGTTCGCCCAGTTGCCCTCCTCGGGCAACTCCCAGTCCACGCCCTGTTCGGTGACCCGGTACGGGTTGTGCCCGTCGACCGTCGAAGCGTTGAGGAACTTGGCGATCACCGACTCGATGTACTCGGGGTAGCTGTGGAGCAGCGCCTCCCAGTTCTGGAAGATGTCACGCCAGTTGCCCTCGTAGCCCGCGCCGACCCGCCCCTCCTCGGTCCGGCCGGAGATGTGGAAGGTGTTCCAGGGACGGCTCGGGTCGCCGTGGCGCCGGCTGAAGCCCAGCGGCAGGTACTCGCCGACCAAGCGGGTCAGGTCGGGATCGGAGGCCACTGCGTCTCGGACCTCACCGATCTCGGCGATCTCCGAAAGCTGCCGAGCCAGATGGGAGAACCGCTCCCGGAACCGGTGGTTGCGCTCCCCGATGAACCGGGCCACGGCGGCCACCTCGACCCGGTGCTCGTCGAGGAACACCCCGCCTCGCATCACGTTGAACAGCACGTTGGCGTGGTGATGGGCGGTGGTCCGGCGGTCGGCGGTCTCCTGAAGAGCGTCGGCGCCCGCCACGATGCCGA
>CAYGCW010000404.1:0-2355 GCA_964348465.1 uncultured Acidimicrobiia bacterium
GACGACCATCTCAGGTGTGGGACGCTACCCGGCCGTCGCCGGGTTCCCGAGCCGGCGAGCCGGTCGGGCACCGCGCGGGGCTCGGTCGACACCCCCCTCGGGTGCCGCGAATCTCCCCTCATGCCGCGCCGAGGTGGTGCCGTTACCATCACCGCAGCACCCCGGAAGAGAGCCCGATGTCGCTGCCGGACCAGATCGCCATGCTGCGCATCGCCTTGGTGCCGGTGACGATGGTGCTGGTGCTGGAGGGCTACTACGGGCCGGCCGCCTGGGTGTTCGGGGTGGCGGCCGTCTCCGACTTCGTCGATGGCTGGCTGGCCCGCCGCTGGTCGATCACCACCGTCCTCGGCGGGTTCCTCGACACCATCGCCGACAAGCTGCTCGTCGCCGGCGTGCTGTTCGCGCTGGTCGAGGTGGGCAGGGCGTGGGCATGGGCCGGCATCGTGATCATCGGGAGAGAGCTGATCGTGATGGGCCTGCGGGGGTACGCCGGCCTTGCCGGAACCGCGGTCCCACCCTCGACGCTGGGCAAGATCAAGGCGAACGTGCAGTTCCTTGCCGTCGGGTTCGCCATCATCCGCTTCTCCGACAAGCTCGGCCCGATGTTCTTCGACGAGTGGCTGATGATCGCAGCGATGGTGGTCACGGTGATGTCCGGCGCCGGGTACCTCACCCGCTTCGGGCGGGTGCTCCGGCCGGTCGGCTGAGTGGCGCGCGCCTTCGTCACCGGCGGCACGGGATTCGTCGGCGGCGCCATCCTCGACCGGCTCGCCCTGGAGCCCGACCTCGAGGTGCGGGCGCTGGCCCGGGATCGCACGGGGGGCGAGATCGTGCGGGGAAAGGGCGCCGAGCCGGTGATGGGGGACGTGCTCGAGCCCGACACCCTCGAGGCGGGCATGGCGGGGTGCGACCTCGTGTTCCACGCGGCCGGCGTCAACGAGATGTGCAAGCGGGACCCATCGATGATGTTCCGGGTCAACGTCGATGGTGCCGTCGCCGTGGTCGGAGCGGCCGCTCGGGCCGGGGTGCGGCGCGTGGTACACACGTCGTCGGCGGCCGCCGTCGGCGAGGCCGCCGGAACGGTGGGCACCGAGGACTCGCCGCACCGCGGCTCCTACCTGTCGAACTACGAGCGATCCAAGCACGAGGGGGAGATGGCGGTGCTGGCCGCCGGCGCCCGGCTCGGCGTAGAAGTGGTGGCCGTCTGCCCATCATCGGTGCAGGGCCCCGGCCGCAGCACCGGCACCGCCGAGTTCCTGATTGCCTTCCTCAACGGCAAGCTGCGTACGGCGATCGACACCACGCTGTCCCTGGTCGACGTCGCCGACTGCTCCGAGGGCCATTTGTTGGCCGCCCGGCGCGGTGAGCCGGGCGCGCGCTACCTGCTCAGCGCCCCGCCGGTGGGCGCCCGCGACCTGGTGCGCAGCCTGGCGGCCGTCACCGGCCTCGACCCTCGGATCCGCCTGCTGCCCACGAGCGTCGCCCGCCCCCTCCTGCTCGCGGCGGCCGGAGTGGCTCAAGCCCTGCGGCGCGATCCCCCGATCTGCATGGAGATGGCGCGAGTGCTCCTGCACGGTCATGCCTACGACGGATCGAAGGCGTCGCGCGAGCTGGGCCTCGAATACCGCCCCCTGACGCACACGCTGCACCGGGCCGTCGCGTGGCTGGTCGAGTACGGTTTCGTGCGCCGGCCACTGCCCAACTACCCGCGAGGATGAGGATGGCGGCCCTTTCGCCGCGCTGACGGCAGGCCGCTTCCGCCCCGAGCCGCCGCTGCCGGAAGCCACCGGCCGCCGGTACGATGCCGCGCCGAGATGCGCGCGCCCCTCGCCCCCTTCGTAGATCGTTGGCGGGATGACCTGCTGCCGGCCCCCGCCGGCCGGCTCGTGGTCCCCCCGGGGATGCGCGCGTACCTCACCGCTGGCCTGGCGGCGCGCGCCGATGGCCCCGTGATCGCCGTGGTCCCCGGCGAACGTGATGCCGAGGAGCTGGTCGACGATCTTGCGCTCTTCCACGGCGACGTCGTGGCCCTGCCGGCATGGGAGACGTTGCCGTTCGAGCACGTGTCGCCGAACGTCGCCACGATGGCGCAGCGCGCCAGAGCGCGTCACCGCCTGCACCAGGGCACGCCGGGTACCGCCGTCGTGGCGTCGGTTCGGGCGCTGACCCAGCGAATCAGCCCGTCCCCCGTGACGCCCATCACGGCGACGGCGGGCGACGAGGTGGATCGCGACCAGCTCGTGGCGCTCCTGGCCGCTTCCGGCTACCACCGCACCGACCGCGTCGAGGGCCGGGGCGAATTCGCGGTGCGCGGCGGCATCCTGGACGTGTTCCCGGCTCAAGCGGACGCCCCGG
>CAYGCW010000405.1:0-2316 GCA_964348465.1 uncultured Acidimicrobiia bacterium
GGACCAGGTGGCCCGGCTCCTCGGGGACCTCGACGGCGTCCGGGACGTCGACTTCGCCGTCGACCGGGCGGCGGCGCCGGACGAGCAGACGACCACCACCCCGCCGGTCGCGACCACGACTGCGCCGGTCGCGACCACGACTGCACCGGTCACGACCACCACCGCCCCGGTCACGACCACCACCGCGCCGCCCGAGGGCACCACCCAGGAGGCGCGGACGTTCATCGAGGCGACGCTCGACGCCGGCCGATTTCGCTTGTCCGGCATCGTGCCCGACCGGCCCACCGCCACCGCACTGCTGAGGGCGGCCAACGTCGCCTATGCCCCGTTCGTGTCGTCCGAGCTGGAGGTGGTGCCTGAGGCGGAGCCGGAGCCCTGGCTGGCGGGGGCGCCCATGGGCATCTCGCTGCTGCCGATGATCACCGAGGGGACCATCAGAGTTGAGGGCGACGAGATCCGCCTCACCGGCGAGTCGCCGAACCCGCAGTACCTGGCGTTGTTCGAGGCGGCGGTGGCCGGCAGCTTCGGGCTCGACAACGTCGTAACGGACGTCGAGATCACCAACCTGGAGCCGCCCAGGTTCAGCGTCGACCGCTCGGGCGGGGTCGTCACGCTCGGCGGCGTGCTCCCGAACGAGCAGGTGCAGGAGATCCTCGTCGGCGGGGCCCGCGCGGTGTACGGCGACGAGGCCGTGGTCGACGAGACCGCGATCGGCGAAGACCTCTACGTGTCGTTCTGGATGTACACGATGCCGGGGGTGTACCAGCTGCTGGCGCCGTTCCCGGAGTACGAGCTGCTGGTGGACCAGGGGGTCACCTCGGGGGCCCTCCGGCAGGGGGCGTCGTTCGAGTTCGACAGCGCCGAGCTGACGCCGCAGCTGCAGCAGCTTCTCAGCGTCGCCGCCGCCATTCTCAGCCGCGATCTCTCGCTGGGCATGGCGGCCGAGGGCCACACAGACTCGATCGGACCCGACGACTACAACCAGCGTCTCAGCGAGCGTCGGGCCCAGGCCGCCTACGACTTCCTGGTGGCCGCCGGCATCGCCCCCGAGCGCCTCCGGGCGGTCGGCTTCGGCGAGTCGCGGCCTGCGGTGCCGAACGACACGGAGGAGAACCGCGCCATCAACCGCCGCGTCGAGTTCATCTTCGGCCCGGTGGCCGAGGGCGCGGGCGGCCAATAGCGGCCGACGGTGCGGTGACGCCATGCTCGCTCTCACCCTCCTCGACGACGGCCGCCCTTCTCTGATCTCCTGCGTCGTAGACGAGGACGCCCCGCGCCTCCGGCCTGCAGAGGTCGAAGACGCCCTCGGGTGGCGTCTGGAGCCGCAGGGCCTGTGCCGGGGCGACGTGTGCGTACCGGTGCGCGACCCGGACCTGGCCGGTGCGGCCGGCATCTCGCTGCCGGCCCTGGCCGAGGCCCTCGGTCGTCCGCTGGCTCTCGACCTCGCCGAAGCCGCCGCCTATCTGGGTCCGTCTCGGTCCGACAGGGCGCGGCTGCGGGCCGGTGCTCCTGCGCCCGACTTCACCCTTCCCGACCTGGAGGGGCGCTTCCATTCGCTGGCCGACCACCGCGGCCGCAAGGTGCTGCTGGCGGCGTGGGCCTCGTGGTGAGGGTGCCGACGCGACCTGCCCGGGTGGCAGGCCAGCTACGAAGATCTGCGTGACGAAGGGCTCACCGTGATCACGGTGGCGCTGGACCGCCGTGACGACGCGCGCGAGTGGATAGAGAAGGCGCACCCTTCGCATCCGAGTCTGATCGACGAGGCGCACGTCGTGGCCGACCGGTACGACATGGTCAACGTCCCCACGGTGGTCTGGATCGACGAGGACGGCCGGATCATCCGCCCCAACGACGTCGCATTCACCACGGAGAAGGGCGGTCGCTACGCCGGTGTGTCCACCGCCGAGCAGATGGCGCGGCTCCGCCAATGGGTGGCCGGCGAGCAGCCGCCGGGGATGGCCTACGAAGCCAGGGCGACCAGCGCCTCCCCGGCGGCCGCGCAGGCGAGGGCCCACTTCGGCCTCGGCTGGTGGCTGCTGAGTGAGGGTCGCGCCGAGGCCGCCAATCGCCACTTCGCGATCGCCGGCGACCTCGCCCCCGACGACTTCACGATCCGGCGGGGAACGATGCGGTTCCGGGGCGCCGATCCGTTCGGCCCCGAGTTCGCGGCGATGGTCGCCCAGTGGCTGGCGGAGGGGAACTCGTACTACCTGCCGCTGCCCGCGAAGTAGCGTTTCCGCCTCAGACGCCGAGCGCGCTCCTCGCCCACGCCTCGAACAAGCGGCGGCCCTGGACCCGGGCCAGGTCGCCGCGCGC
>CAYGCW010000406.1:0-2300 GCA_964348465.1 uncultured Acidimicrobiia bacterium
GTCCGCCAGTCGATCCGCTGCCCCGGGATCCGGGACTCTTCCTTCCACTCGTCCTCGGTGGGCAGGGCACGCCGCACTCGATCGTCCGGAGGCTGCGATCGCACCGCGGCGGCCGCCGGAGCCGGCTTCCGCCCGACCAAGGCGCCCGCGGCCGCGTTGCCGGCCAGTCGCTGCAGTTCCGTGAGCCCGTGCGGGGTGACGACGCCGCCCTTGGCCTCCGCGGCGGCCACCGCGTCGACCGCGGCCGCCTTGCTGCCCCGCGGCGATTTTCGCCCGGCGGGACGCGCCGGGCGGATCCTCGTCGCCCTGCGGTTCCCAGCCACATCCGCCTCCCGGTCGCCCGCCCCCAGATACTCGAACCACACTATCCGGTCCCGGGCCAGGACGCGATGGCGCGGCGCGCGGAAGGCACGCCCGAACCGAGCCGGGCGTGCCTTCGTCGATTGACAGGGCGGCGCGGCGCCGACCTTCAGCACCGGCCTACGGACACGATGCGACGGCCGGGTTGTAGTCGGCAAACACCCCGTCGGGGTTGGATCTCCATATCCAGGCGTGGAGCACCCAGACACCGAGGCTCGGGTCCTCGTGGAAATGCTCGCCGAACAGCTCCGGCGGGTTCGCCGGGTCGACGAACGGAGACGGCACTATGTACTCCACCGACACCAGCTTCAGCTTCCCGTCGACGATCTCGTACACCAGCGACTCCGGTGCCAGCGGGTCCACGGTGCCGTCGAGTGCGCCGAGGTCGACGTAGTGCTGGCCTTGTCCGCCTTCCTCCGAGTCGAAGCAGTCGAGGAACTCGACGTAGCCGGCCTTCTCGGCCTGGGTCACCGAGTGGAAGCGGGCGGTGGCGGCACGCACGTCGCGGAACGCGTCGCCGGCCAGCGCCGCTCCGCCGGACAGCACCAGCGCCGCGGTCACGAGCACGCCAAGGATCCCCATCTGGGTTCGCTTCGTAGAGCCCCTCATCCTTCCACCACCTCGAAGATCTCGTCGGCGACGAGCCCGTGCGCCTCGCGGTGCACGGTGGCGGCGGCCTCCGGGTTCGGAGCGTCGACCAGGCAGAAGACCTTGCCCGCCTGGGCGTCGACCCAGTAGCTCCGATAGGTCACGCCGTACCGGTCCTGGATGGCCATGTCGGCCTCGTGGGCGCCGGCGACGTCCTCGGCGGTGGCACCCTCGGGCAGCTGATGGTGAATATCCATGTACAAGGGCATCGTGTACCTCCTTGGTCGGGCCCTCGCTGCGCACGATGCCGGCGGCCGGTTGTGGCGGCGTTGGACGCCGATTGCAGTGCGCTTGGAGCCGATTCGGTACGGTTGGCCGATGCAGGTCAGGGTGCTGGGGCCGCTCGAAGTGGTCGACGGGTCGATCATCGAGATCCGCCGTCCCCGGGACCGCGCATTGCTCACGATTCTCGCCGCCGAGGCCGAGCAGCCGGTGTCCGCCGACCGCCTCGTCGACGGGCTGTGGGGCGAGCATCCTCCCGGCTCGGCGGTGCGGACGCTGCGCACCTACATCCATCACCTCCGCTCGATCCTGCCGGACGACGCCATCGTCACCGACGGCCCCGGCTATCGCCTGGCGGCCGGTCCGGACGCCGTCGACGCCCACCGCTTCCCCAGGTTGGTCGCCGCTGCCCGGCGGAACCTCGAGGCCGACCCCGCTACCGCCAACCGGCTGCTCCTGGATGCCTTGGACATGTGGCGGGGCCGGCCGTTCGCCGATGCCGAGCACGCCGAGTGGCTTCGCCCGGTCCGTACCCGCCTCGAGGGGCTGCGCCTCCAGGCGCAGGTCGATGCCCTGGACGCCCGGCTGCGGATGGGCCGCCCCGACGACGTCATACCCGACCTGCGCCAGTTGGCCGAGGAGCACCCGTTGCGCGAGGACCTGTGGGGCCTGCTCATGCTTGCGCTGTACCGGGCCGGCAGGCAGGCCGAAGCTCTGCGCGCCTACACGGAGGCCCGCCATCGGCTGGCCGAAGAGCTGGGCATCGACCCCGGCCCGGATCTGCAGGCCCTCGAGGGGCGCATCCTCGTCCAGGATCCCGGGCTTCTCCTCGAGGCGCCGCCGCCGCTTCCGGAGCAGCAACCTGCTCCTGCTGCTGCTGCGCCCGGGCCGGCCCCGGCGGCCCCGCCGCCACCGGCGCGCCGCCTGGCGACCTTCGTGATCGCGGAGCTCACGGGCATCGAAGAGTTGCGAGCCGTCCTCGCCGCCGACGCCGCGACGCTCGTCCTCGCCGAGGCCATCGGCATCGTGACGGCTGCTGCGGAAGACCTCGGTGGCACGGTCGTCGCCAG
>CAYGCW010000407.1:0-2299 GCA_964348465.1 uncultured Acidimicrobiia bacterium
GCTTCCGTGCCGAGGAAGTACGTCTCGAAGAAGACGTGCAACTCGTCGATCTCCTCGACCCAGCCCATCGGCGTAATGTAGTCGTGAGACCTCATCGACGGTCCTCTCCGAGCCGGGAGCCCTTCCCCCGGACGGGGAGGAGCAGATCCCACGGAGGCCCGCAATGACGATCGACCGGAACACGGACAAGGGGGCACACGCGGCGGGACGGTTGGAGAAAGAGCGGGTGGCGTGGATGACCACCGTGGCTGCGGACGGTACGCCGCAGACTTCCCCGATCTGGTTCGTGTGGGACGGACGCGAATTCCTCGTCTACAGCCTGGAGTCGGCGCGGGTGAGGAACCTCGCCGGCAATCCGCGGGTATCGATCAACCTGGACGGCAACGGGCTCGGCGGCGACGTCGTCGTCATCGAGGGCACGGCGCGTATCGATCGAGCAGCGCCCGCAGCGGCCGACAACTCCGACTACCTCGCCAAGTACCGGCCGGTGATGTCCGACTACGGGTGGACGCCGGACTGGTTCGCCGCGAGGTACTCGGTGCCGATCAAGGTCACGCCGACCCGATACCGCTACTGGTAGCGCCCCCGCCCCGGGTCCTCGCCACCGGCGAGCCGGGTCGCTACCCAGAGCCGGCGGGCGCGAGGGTGACCATGACCACCACCGTGTCGGCGAGCACGGCAACGGCGGTCGCGGGGTCGGGCGATCCCTGGGAGTCGAAGCGGACCCCCATCCCCTTGGCGACCGTGCGCTGGGCACGGGCGAAGTCGAGGAGGTGGGGGAGCCCCTCCCGCCCGCGCAGGACCCGCGCCGTGCCGGCGTGCTCCTTGCCCGCCAGGCGCAGCTCGACGTTGGGCCGGGCGCCGAGGTTGCGCCACCAGCGGCGCGACTCGTGGGCGGTCAAGATCACGTCGTCCTCGCGGCGCGCGTAGCTCACCGGCGTGGTGAACGACCGGCCCGTGCGGCGGCCGGTGAACGTGAGCAGCGCCGTGGAGCGTCCGATCATGCGCTCGAGGCCGGGAGTGCGCAGCATCATCGCCATCAGTGCGTTGAGCCATCGGGGCGGGGTGCGGCGGGGCGTGCTGGTACCGGTGGTCATGAATCCAGGGTACGGAGCCTGCGGCGGCCCGATAGAGCCGTTCGGCCCCTCGCCGATAACGCTCAGGCGCCGGGTCGCATCAGCCGACAACACCCGAGGACATCGACGAGACGGTTCCCGAGGATGCAGATCGCCCCCATGCCCGAGAACGAGGCACAGCGCCTCGCCGAGTTGCGCGCCTACGAGGTGCTCGACACGCTGCCGGAGCAGGCCTACGACGACATCACCTATCTGGCGTCGCGGGTCTGCGACACGCCGATCGCTCTCGTGAGCCTCGTCGACGCCGAGCGGCAGTGGTTCAAGTCCCGGGTGGGGCTCGACGCCACCGAGACGTCCCGGGACCTGGCTTTCTGCGCCCACGCCATCAACACCCCCGAGGAACTCTTCGTCGTGCCCGACGCCACCGCCGACGGGCGATTCGCCGACAATCCACTCGTCCTCGACGACCCTTCGGTGCGGTTCTATGCGGGTGCGCCGCTCGTCACCGGGAGCGGCAGCGCACTCGGCACCATATGCGTCATCGACACCGAGCCGCGCAACCTCGACCCCAGGCAAGCCGAAGCGCTGCGTGCGCTGTCCCGCCAGGTGATCGCCCAGCTAGAGCTGCGCCGCACCATTGCCGACCTGGAGGAGGCGGTCGCCGAACGGCGCAGCTATCAGCGCCAGCTCGAGGACTACCAGCGGAAACTGGAGCAGAACCTGGCGCGCATGGCCGAACAGAGCGTGACCGACTCGCTGACCGGCCTCAACAACCGGCGGGCGCTGCTGGACAAGCTGGGGGAGGAGGTCTCTCGGTCTCGGCGCTACGGCACACCGGTGTCGCTGGCGATGGTCGACGTCGACGAGTTCAAGCCGTACAACGACGCCTTCGGGCATCCGGCCGGTGACGCCGTGCTGGGGAGGGTGGCACGCCTGCTCGCCGAGCACTCTCGTGCCACCGACATCGTGGCCCGCTACGGAGGCGAGGAGTTCGCCGTCGTGCTCACCAACACCGACGCCGGCGGCGCCTACGTCCTCGCCGAGCGCTTCCGGCGAGCCATCGAAGACGCCGACTGGGCGAGGCGGCGGGTGACCGTCAGCATCGGGATCGCCACCATGACCGGCACCGAGGCGGGGCCGGCGTCGCTGGTGGCCCTCGCCGACGCCGCCCTCTACCGCGCCAAGCAAAGCGGACGCAACCGCGTGGTGGCGGCAGAACAAGC
>CAYGCW010000408.1:0-2289 GCA_964348465.1 uncultured Acidimicrobiia bacterium
AGCCGTTGACGTGGACGAGCACCGGGCCCTTGCGATCCATGACCGTGCCGACGAACGACCGGGCCTTGCCCTGCACCACTCCGGAGAGGCGCACTGTCGAGCGGTAGTCCGGGGAGTCGTGCGACGCCTCCTCGGTCCAGTGCACGCCGTGGGCGGCGGCGATGTCCGCGACGTTGACGAACGACACTCCCTCGGCGATGCGGGACAGGGCACCCAGCAGCGCGCTCAGGGTGAACGGCCGGACCGGGTTGGCGGCCAGCTCGCCCTCGATGCGGATCGTGAGCGCATCGGGGAGTCCCCGCGAGAAGCCGCCGAGGATGGCGCCGAGGCTCTCGGCGACGCCCAAGTACGGCTTGGCGTTTTGATCCAGGCCGCTGCCGATGTCGAGGTTGACGGCCGACATGACCAGCTCTCCCCGCAGCGCCTCCACCACCGCCCTGGCCACCGCCACCCCGGCCTTGTCCTGCGCCTCACGGGTGGACGCGCCGAGGTGCGGCGTGAGCACGACCTGGGGAAGGTCCCGCAGGGGGCTGTCCCCGAGCGGCTCCTCGGCGAACACGTCGAGGGCGGCGCCCGCCACCTTGCCGGACCGCACCGCGTCGGTGAGCGCCTCCTCGTCGATGATGCCGCCTCGGGAAGTGTTCACGATGCGGATGCCGTCCTTCATGCTCGCGAAGGCGGCCGCGCCGAGCAGGCTCCGGGTGTCCCTCGTCAGAGGCAGGTGGATGGTGAGGAAGTCGGCCTGGCCGAGCACGTCCGACAGCGACGAGGCGGCCTCGACGCCGATGCTGTGCATCCGGCCTTCGCTCACATACGGGTCGTCGGCGAGCACGTGCATGCCGAAGGCCAGCGCCCGCTTGACGACCAGGGTTCCGATCCGGCCCAGGCCGATGATCCCGAGGGTCTTGTCGTGCAGCTCGATGCCTTCGAATCGCCCGCGCGCCCACTCGCCTTCCCGCATCGAACGGTCGGCCTCGGGGACCCGCCGGGCCTGCGCCAGCAGCAGCGCCATCGTGTGCTCCGCCGCCGAGATCGTGTTGGCGCCCGGGGCGTTGACCACCAGGACACCGGCCCTGGTGGCCGCGGCGACATCGATGTTGTCGACGCCGATGCCGGCGCGCCCGACCACTCTGAGCTGGGGGGCGGCGTCGATCAGCTCGGCGTCGACGGCGGTGGCCGAGCGGACCACGAGGCCGGCGGCGTCCGCCATGCGCGCCACGAGGTCGCGGCGCTCGGCGCCGACCGCGATGTCCACGATGCACTCTTCTTCGAGCGCTTTGATGCCGGCGTCGGCGATCGGCTCGGCGACTACGACCTTGGGCCTCACGATGCTCCTTCTCGTCCACCCGGATTGTGGCCCCGTCGCGGCGCTGCGCCAAGGCGGTCTCGCGGCCGAATCGGCGAGGCCGTCGGTCCCTACCGGAGCGGGCGACGGCGACGTAGGCTCTTGAGGAGAACGAAGAGAGGAGCGTGATGGTCTGGCAACCCCAGGTCGTCGTGGTGGGTGTCGACGGGTCGGAGGCCAGCCTGCATGCCGCCGGGCTGGCGACCGATCTCGCCCGCCACAACAACGCGGAGCTGTACATCGTCACGGTCGTGCGGCCCCCGGAAGGCTGGTGGGGGGTGGTCGGCTCGCCGCCGCCGCCCGACGCCATGGCCGCTGCGCTGACCAAGGCACAGCGGGAGGTGCTCGACACCACCGTCGACTCCCTCGACCTCGAGGGAATGACGTGGGACACCGTCGAGGAGATCGGAGACCCGGCGGCCGCCCTTGCGAACGTCTGCCGCGACCGCAATGCCGACGTCCTGGTCGTGGGCCGGCGCGGCGCCGGTCTCATCGAGCGCCTGGTGCTTGGATCGGTGGCAGACCGGGTGGTTCGCTACGCGCCGTGCCCGGTGCTGGTCGTGCCGTAAGAGAGGCCGTCGAGTTCCGCCTCGTGCGCCGAGATGAACGATCCCGGGCGCGCTCCGGACCTGTCAAAGTTGCTTTGCTGCGATTGTGTTGATCGCGGGTAATGGCGGTAGAGAGGTCGAGTTCGAGTTGGTCGAGTGCTGAACGTCATCGGTGGTGATTGATCACTAAGTGCTCTGATGAGTCTTCGCGGTTTATTACGATTAGTTTGCCGCCTTTGATATCTGTGTGATCAGACGTTCGTAGTTGTGTTCTTGTTTTATGAAGTAGCAACGACGCGTACAGGAAAGAGATATGTAGAAGTGATCGCCGAAGACCCGGCAATCCTCTGCGGCATTTGTCGCGGAGGTCGGAGCGCCTCGGACGATGACAAGCGC
>CAYGCW010000409.1:0-2268 GCA_964348465.1 uncultured Acidimicrobiia bacterium
TGGCCGCCCGCCTCGCCGAAGGTCGCGGCGGCCGCGTCGCTCTCCGCACCGACGATGGCAGCTGGACCTACGCCGACGTCGCCGGCCTGGCCGCCCGCTACGCGGCGGCGCTGACAGGGCTCGGGGTGCGGCCCGAGGAGCGGGTGGCGGTCGCCCTGCCCGACGGTCCCCACTTCGTGGGCGCCCTCTTCGGCATCCTCGCGGCCGGCGCCGTGGTCGTGATGGTCAACCCGAGCCTGACCCCCGAGGCCCTCGGCGGCATCCTCGCCTACTCACGGGCTCGGGCCGCCGTATTCGAGCCGGAGCTGGCGGACGCCTTCGCCGCGGCTTCGCGGGGGCTGCACCGGCCGCCCCGGCCCCTCCACCCCGCCGATCTTCCGTCGGAGCCGGCCGAACTCGATCCCGAGCCCACCCACCGCGACGACCCTGCGATCTGGCTGTTCTCCGGTGGCACCACCGGGCGCCCGAAAGCGGTGGTGCAGACTCACAACTCTTTCGCCAACTCCACCGAGTGCTACGCCAAAGGCGCCCTCGGGTACCGGGAAGACGACGTCACGATCTCGGTGCCCAAGCTGTACTTCGGGTACGCCACCGGCTCCAACTTGCTGTTCCCATTCGCAGTCGGTGCTTCGGCGGTGTTGTTCCCCGAGCACCCGACGGCCGAGCGCCTGTTCGAGCTGGTGCGGCGCCACCGGCCGACGATCCTCGTCAACGTGCCGACGATGGCCAACCAGATGGTCTCGCATCCCGGTGCCCCGGATGCGGACCTGTCGTCGCTGCGGTTCGCGACGTCGGCGGGCGAGGCGCTGCCTCCGGCGCTGTACCGCCGCTGGAAGGACACGTTCGGCGTGGAGCTGCTCGACGGGCTCGGCACCGCGGAGATGTGGCACGTCTTCGTCAGCAACGTGCCGGGCGGTGTCCGGCCGGGCACGTTGGGGCGGGCGGTGCCGGGTTTCGACGTCGAGGTACGCGACGTGGACGGCAACCCGGTGCCGGCCGGCGAAGTGGGGCTCCTGTGGGTGCGAGGCAACTCCCGGGCCTTGGGCTACTGGCAGAACGCCGCCAAGAGCGCGGAGGCCTTTCGCGGTGAGTGGTTCGTTGGCGGCGACCTGGTGAGCATGGACGCCGACGGCTATGTCACCTACGTGGGCCGCGGCGACGACGCCCTCAAGGTGGGTGGGAAGTGGCTGGTTCCCGCCGAGGTCGAGGGGTGCCTCGCCGGCCATCCGGCCGTGCGCGAGTGCGCGGTGGTCGGCGTAGCCGACGCCGCCGGACTCATCAAGCCCTACGCGTTCGTGGTGGCCAAGGAGGGCGAGGCGCCCGGCGAGGACGAGCTGAAGGAGTGGGTCCTCGACCGCCTGGACGCCTACAAGCACCCCCGCCGGGTAATCATCCTCGATGCGCTGCCCCAGACCCACCTGGGCAAGGTCGACCGGGGGCGGCTGCGGCAACTGGCCGGTCGATGACGCCTCAGCCGGCCGGGTCGATGCCCAGCTCTTCCAGCAGAGCCCGCACCCGCTGCTCGATGTCGTCCCGGATCGGCCGCACATCGTCCACCGACCGTCCCGCCGGATCGGGGATCTCCCAGTCGACGTAGCGCTTGCCGGCGTACACCGGGCACGTGTCGCCACATCCCATGGTGACCACCACGTCCACGGTCCGCAGCACGTCGTCGGTCCAGGGCCGCGGCTGCGCGCCCGAGATGTCGATGCCCCTCTCCTGCATCGCCGCGACCGCGGATGGGTTCACCCGGTCGGCCGGCTCGGACCCCCCGGAATGGACGCGGACTCGATCGCCTCCCAGGTGCCGCAGCCAGCCGGCCGCCATCTGTGACCTGCCTGCGTTGTGGACGCAGAGGAAGAGCACACCTGGGATGTGGTCCATGGGCGGGACGGTAGCGTCCCGCAACGGTGGGCGAACGCCGGCGCGGTACGCAGACACTCGAATTGACTACCCAGCGCGCCCTCCCCAGAATGACCGCATGCCGTCGTCCCGCCGCCGCAGAAGAGCGGTCGCCCTCGTGGTGATCGCATGGCTGGCGGTGATCGCCGGGGCGGTGGTGTGGGGCCTCACTCGCGTGGAGGGCGATCTCGAGGACCGCGCTGCCGAAGCGCTGACCGCCGCCGGTCTCGGCGGCGTCGAGGTGGAGGTCGACGGCCGCGACATCACCGTGCTCCAAGCTCCCGACGGCGCACGGGACCAGGTGGCCCGGCTCCTCGGGGACCGCGACGGCGTCCGGGACGTCGACGTCGCCGGCGACCGGGCGGC
>CAYGCW010000410.1:0-1387 GCA_964348465.1 uncultured Acidimicrobiia bacterium
GTTCTACCGGCGGGCCGTGCCCGCGTTCTTCCCGCAGCTCCGGGGTGATCTCCGCAGGGCCCGTGGCACCGGCCTCACACCGCCTGCCGGCTCGCTTCGCGCTGGTGTCCTTGCGGCGCTGTCCCCATCGACGCCGTGACCGGCATGGTACCAGCGGGCAGGCGAGACCCCACCTGCGAAGATGGCGTCATGGCCCCCGAGCATGCCGTCGCTCCGCACGCTTCTCAGGTGCTGGTGCTTCTCGACACAGGGTGGGAACAACCGGGGGCGGAGAAGCGTTGACCCTTGGCCCCGGGGAACCGCCTGCTATGGTCCCCGCGCCTCCGGGAGGACTGATGGCCCGCAAGCTCGCCAAATCGACGCTGGAGCGCTTCCGTCGGAAGCTCGAGGAGGAGAAGAAGCGCCTGACCGCGGTTCTCGAAGAGCTGGAACACGAGCGCGAGGAAGTGCGGCTGTCGGAGACGTCCTCCGACCGCAGTCCCGATCCCAACACGGCCGAAGGCGGGTCCATGGCCTTCGAGCTCGAGAAGGAACTGTCGATCGCTCAGAACTCCGCGGACCTCCTACAGAAGGCGGAGCACGCCCTGGAGCGGGTCGACGCCGGCACCTACGGCATCTGCGAGATCTGCGGGGATCCGATCCCGGTGGCTCGCCTCGACGCCCTGCCTTACGTCACGACCTGCGTGTCGTGCGCCGCCAAGCGCTGACCTCGCGGAGCCTGGCGGCGGGGACTGCTGCGGTGGTGGTCGCCGCCGACCAGGTCACCAAGGTGGTCGCGGTGGCGGCGCTCCAGGACGGTCCCGTCGACATCGTCCCCGACTTCTTCCGGCTGGCGCTGATCCGCAACCCGGGCGCCGCCTTCGGCTTGCTCAAGGGGGCCGGCTCCGTGCTGGCGCTGCTCGCCCTGGTGGCGGCCGCCGCCATCCTGCTGGCGATTCGCCGAATCGAGCGCCGTCCCGACGCCCTGGCGCTCGGCCTGGTGCTCGGCGGCGCCGTCGGCAACCTCGTCGACCGGTTCGTCCGTGACGATGGCCTCCTCAGCGGGCGCGTCGTGGACTTCATCGACTTCAGCTTCTTCCCTGCCTTCAACCTGGCGGACACGGCGATTACCTTGGGCGCTCTGCTGGCGTTGTGGGAGGCGTTATCGGCACGGTCAGAGCCACGGTCCCCGACCGGCTCGCCGGGGAGCGAGCCGACCGCGTCGTCGCCGTCCTCGCCGGCCTGAGCCGCAGCGAAGCGCGGCGCTTGGTCGAGGGCGGTGAGGTGAAGGTGGACGGCGCTGCGGTTGCGCCCAAGGCCCGCCTGGCGGCAGGCGCCGCGGTGGTCGTCGAGGTGCCCGACCCCCTCCCGGGACTGGCGCCGGAGCCGGTGCCGTTCACGGTGGTGT
>CAYGCW010000410.1:1397-2263 GCA_964348465.1 uncultured Acidimicrobiia bacterium
CGAGGACGAGAGGCTGGCCGTCGTCGACAAGCCCGCGGGCGTGGTGGTGCACCCGGGGGCCGGTCACCGCGAGGGGACGCTTGCGGCGGGGTTGCTGGAGCGTTGGCCCGACCTGGAGGGTGTCGGGGAAGCCGACCGCTGGGGCATCGTGCACCGCCTCGATCGTGAGACCTCCGGGCTGCTCGTGGTGGCCAAGGAGCCCGAGACGCTCCGGCGCCTTCAAGGCCTGCTCCAGCGCGGCAAGATCCAACGCACCTACCTGGCGCTGGTGTGCGGCTTGTTCGACATCCCCACCGGCACGGTCGACGCGCCGCTCGGGCGGGACTCCCGCCATCCCACGCGGGTGGCGGTACGGCCCGACGGGCGGCCCGCCCGCACCCACTTCCGTCGACTGGCAGATTGGCCGCCTCCGGAGGTGACGCTGTTGGAGGTGCAGCTGGAGACCGGCCGCACCCACCAGATCCGCGTCCACTTGCGGGCGATCGACCATCCGGTCGTAGGCGATGTCGTGTACGGAAGGCGGCTCGCCCACCCGATCGATCCGGGCCGGGTATGGCTCCACGCCCGCCGCCTCACCTTCCCGCACCCGCACGAAAAGGAAGCGCTGAGCGCCGAGGCTCCGCTTCCCGCGGACCTCCGGGCATCGCTCACCGCCCTCGGGCCTCCGGCCGCCGGCACCGTCCCCGAGAATTCAGGGGAACCGGGAGCTGCAGGCCTCCATGGTCACGAGCGGTAGCGGCAGGCCTCCAGCGCGACGGAGAACCCGATGTCGTTCGTGGCGCGCACCGTGACGCTCGTCGACCTGCTGAAGGGCGGCTGACCCCTGCGGCGGACGGGGCCCCCGCGGCTCATGCGAAGAACGTGCG
>CAYGCW010000411.1:0-2261 GCA_964348465.1 uncultured Acidimicrobiia bacterium
TCGCCGGTGGTGCGGTCGTCGAGGATCACGTGGCCCGACTGCTCGCCTCCCAGGCTGGCGCGGTGCTTGCGCATCGCTTCGAGGACGTACCGGTCCCCGACGGCCGTCTCGACGACGTCGATGCCGAGCCGGTCCATCGCCAGCCGGAACCCGAGGTTGGACATGACCGTGGCCACGACCAGGTTTCCCTTGAGCCGCCCGGTCTCCTTCATGTGGGCGGCGATGATCGCCATGATCACGTCGCCGTTCGCGATGCCTCCCTCCTCGTCGACGGCGATGAGGCGGTCGGCGTCTCCGTCGAACGCGAACCCGACCCTGCCGCCCGCCGCCCGCGCCAGGAACTGCGGATACGTGGCGCCGCACTTCTCGTTGATGTTGGTCCCGTCGGGCTCGGCGCCGAACACCTCCACCGACGCCCCGAGCCGCTCCAGCAGCAGTGGGGCGGCCCGGAACGCGGCGCCGTGGGCGCAGTCGACCGCGACCTCGAAGCCCCGCAGGCTGTAGGCCATGCCGGCGACGAGGCGATCGACGTACTCCTCGATCGGGCTCGCGAGGTCCTGCCGCATACCCACCAACGGCCCCTCCGCCAGCCGCCACGGAGCACCCTTCCGGAGCCGGGACTCGATGGCGTTCTCGCGCTCGTCGGCGAGCTTGCGGCCGTCGCGCCCGAAGAACTTGATGCCGTTGTCGTCGGCGGGATTGTGCGACGCGCTGACCAACACGCCGTACGCCGCTTGCCGGTCGCGGGTCAGGAACGACAGCGCCCCGGCGGGGACGATCCCGGCGTCGAGAGTGTCGACCCCCACCGAGTGGAAGCCGGCATGCAGGGCAGCGGCGAGCATCTGGCCGGATCGGCGCGTGTCTCTGCCGATCAGCACCACCCCAGACCGGGCTTCACCGGCCGCCCTCGCCAAGCCCATTGCCAGATCGGCGGTGAGGTCGACGTTGGCCCGCCCCCGCACGCCGTCGGTTCCGAACAAGCGCGTCACGGCTGGCTCCCCAGGACGGTCGGCGCCGGCCCGAGCCGGCCCATCAACGCTTCGTGTACTGCGGCGCCCGGCGTGCCTTGCGGAGCCCGTACTTCTTCCGCTCGACGACCCGGTCGTCCCTCGTCAGGAGCCCGGCCCGCTTCAACGTGGTCCGCAGCTCGGGATTGGTCTCCACCAGCGCCCTGGCGATGCCGAGCCGGAGCGCGTCCGCCTGGCCGGTGAGTCCGCCACCCTCCAGCTTCGCATGGACGTCGTAGCGGCCCTCCAAGCCGGCGGCTCGGAGCGGCTCGAGGACCCGCAGGCGGCGGGCGGCCCCTGCGAAGTAGCCGTCGAGCGTGCGGCCGTTGAGATGGAACGCCCCCGCCCCGTCGTAGAGCCGGACCCGGGCGACGGAGCTCTTGCGCCGGCCGGTGGCGATGGCCACGGGCTTGGGATTCGCCATCAGGCACCGACCTTTCGAACGGCCACGGACCGTGGCTTCGGCTGCTGGGCCCCGTGGGGGTGATCCGGCCCGCCGTACACCTTGAGATGGGTGAACAGCCGGCGCCCCAGCCGGTTCTTGGGGAGCATCCCCCGCACCGCCGACTCGACGAGGCGCTCCGGCCGGCGGCTTCGCACCTCGGCGAGGGTCTGCGCGCGCAGGCCGCCCGGGTAGCCCGAGTGCCGGTAGTACATCTTCTGCTCTTCCTTCTTGCCGGTCACGCCCACCTTCGCGGCGTTCACGACGATCACGTAGTCGCCGCAGTCGACGTGGGGCGCCCAACGCGGCTTGTGCTTGCCGCGGATGAGGCCGGCGACCTCGGAGGCGAGACGGCCGAGGGGCAGGTCGGTGGCGTCGATGACCCACCACTCCCTCTCGATGTCACCGGAGCGAGGCGAATACGTCTTCTGCCGCTTCATGGGGGAAACCTCATACGCAGATCCGCTCCCGGGGATCCGGGAGCAGCACTCATGGTATCGGCGCCACCCGCCGAACGCCAAACCCGGGCCCGCCGTCACGAGCCGCCGATCTCGACGAGCAGTCCGACGTCCACTTCTGCCTCGAAGCGCGTCATCTCGGCGTAGGCGTCGTCGAAGCTGTCGATATCGCCGGTGCGGGGCGGGCACTCGAAGAACGCTTCCTCGGCCACTTCGAACCGACCTCTGACGAGCCGGTCGGTGCCCGCGTCGGGCGTCGGCGTGAGCTGCGGATCGAGCTCGCGAAGCCGCTCGAGCACGGTGTCGCAGCCCTCCCTGTCCAGCGCCGCGGCGTCCACCGGGTCCGGCGCCACG
>CAYGCW010000412.1:0-2261 GCA_964348465.1 uncultured Acidimicrobiia bacterium
GGGGGACGGGTCGTGAGCGGCGCCGCGGTCGCGGTCGTCGGCGCCACCGGTGCGGTCGGCCGGGCGATGCTCGCCGTACTCGCCCGGCGCGGATTCCCGGTGGGCAGTCTGCGGCTCATGGCCTCGGCGCGCTCGGCTGGGCGGACGATCGCAACGCCGTGGGGCGAGGTGGTCGTCGAGGAGCGGGCGGCGGCCGATCCCGCCGGCATCGACGTCGCCCTGTTCTCGGCCGGCGGGTCCCGGTCGCGGGAGCATGCGCCGCGGTTCGTCGCCGCCGGTGCCTCGGTCGTCGACAACTCCTCGGCCTGGCGCATGGAGCCCGACGTTCCGCTGGTGGTGGCCGGCGTGAACGACGGCGCTCTCGGCGGGCGCGCCGGACTCGTCGCCAATCCGAACTGCACGACCATGGTGCTGATGATGGCCGCCGCCCCGCTGCACCGGGCGGCCGGCCTGCGGTCGATGGTCGTGGCCACCTACCAGAGCGTTTCCGGCACCGGCGACCGGGCCATGGACGAGCTGCGTCACCAGGTCGAAGTGCTCGGCAAGGATGCGGAGGCGCTCCGGGACGGGGGCTGGAGCGATCCGGGCGGCCAGGTGTATCCCCGCCCGATCGGCTGGAACGTGATCCCGTTCGCGGGCGTCGCGGCCGAGCAGGGCTACACCGACGAAGAGTGGAAGCTCGTCAACGAGTCCCGGAAGATCCTCGACGTGCCCGACCTCGCCGTGGAGCCCACGTGCGTCCGCGTTCCGGTGATGGTCGGCCACGGGGTGGCGGCGTCGTTGTGGTTCGAGCGGCCGCTCGGGCCGGCCGAGGCTGCGTCGCTCCTGGCGGACGCCCCGGGAGTGCAGGTGTGGGGAGACGAGTTGCCGACCCCCCTCGACACCGCCGGGATCGACGACGTTCTGGTCGGCCGCCTGCGGCCCACAGTGGGCTCGGAGGGCGGTGTCTCGTTGTGGGCCGTCGGCGACAACCTGCGCAAGGGCGCGGCGCTCAACGCCGTCCAGATCGCAGAGTTGCTGCTCGCAGGCTGACGTCAGACAGCCGCGAGACGGCGCGCCTCAGTGGTCGGTCAGGCCGTGGCCGTGGCCGCCGTGCTCGTCCTCCCACGGGGCGACGTAACCCGGCGGGGTGTTGCCCCACATCTCCTTGGGCGGTGGTGGCGCGATCTCGGTCGCCAGCCTCCGGTGCCGGGCGTAGTCCTGGACGGACGGCGCCGACCAGGCGAGCCCCGGGACGGCCAGCGCCACACCGAGCAGCTGCACGAGCCACGATCCGCTCGCAAGGAACAGGGCGAACCCGGCGACCGCCGGCGTCATGGCGACGCCGGCACGGAACAGGACCGTCTTCGCGTAGGTGGCGAGCCCCGGCTCTTCGTGCGGGCGGCGGCGGAAGTAGCGGATGACGAACCACTCCGGCACGGCGATCGCCACGAGCACCAGCGCCGAGAACCAGGCCGGCAGCCCGCCGCCCACGTCTTCGGCGTCCAGGACTGCGGCCACGAACAGGAGGACCGCGGCGGCGCCCACGAGACCCGCGTAGACCCAGCGGAGACGCTCGATCCCGGCGGTGGGGACTTCGGCGAGGACGGGGTCGGTCATGGGTGGCAGGGTAACGGGTCGACTGGCCCGCGCCCGGGAGCGAGCGCCCACCGGCGACCCGGCGGCGCATGGGCGCGAACCAGAAGCCGCCCTTGTCGGGGGGCCTTGACTTTGGGTTCTCTGGTCGGGACGGCCGCGTCTGGTTTCGACGGCCGAATTCAGCCGGCGACCTCAGCGTCCCGAAGGCTCCCGGCCTTGTGTTCGGCGTCGGCGGGGGCCTCGATCGCGGCCCTGCAGCGCTCGGTCGTGGAGGTGGGTCACGGCGCCTGGGCGGCCGGCCTCGATCCCATCGAAGGTCGACCCCAATCTCCTCCTCGCTCAGGGTTCGGCCGCTGCGGGTGCGATGAGTCGTTGGTTCGGTGATGAGCCCGATCTGGTGATCGGCGTGGTGAGTGATTCTGCGTTACAGCGCACCCGTCGTTCGCGGGCGATTGTCCCGCCAACCTCGAGCGTGAGGGCGTGGCGTGGTGCGCCGACCCTTGTCGACGCCGCAGGTTAGGGATTGCTATGTTGCACGAGCCACAAGGGGAAGGGTTCCCTCGGGAGAGGTGAAACGTCGCTGTCCTTGTGGTGGAGCGAGAGGGAGGCAGCGCAGAATGGCCGACGAGGATTTCACGGAGGTCACCGAGGCATACGATGACTGGGAGGAAGAAGAGCGGCGG
>CAYGCW010000413.1:0-916 GCA_964348465.1 uncultured Acidimicrobiia bacterium
GTGCTGCACGTCACCTGCTGACCCTTCAGGTCCAGCCGGCCCGGCCCCCTACCGCTCGGGCGCCAGCAGCGCGAGGTACGGGGCCACCTGGGACGTGAACTCCGCCGGCGCCGCCACCGCCCGACCCTCCCCCAGCCCGGCCGCGGCGCCCCAGACCAGCTCCTCGCCGTCGCAGACGTACCCGAGGTCGATGCGCTCGCTGCCGGCGACGAAGAAGCTGACCTCGTACGCGGGAGCACAGGCAGGCAGAGCCACCGGCACCGATGGGAAGTCGAGGGCCACGGCCAGCGATGCGGCGTCGTCCCGATCGTTGATGCTGACCCACCGGCGGTCGGTGTCGGTGCCCCCGGCGAGGGCTACTTCGACGAACTCCACGCCGGCCAGGCCGGCTTCCCGGTAGACGTTGACGCGTTCCGCCTCGTCGCCACCGCTGCAGCCGGCCAGCAGCACCACCAGCGCCACGGCCGGGGCCGCCGTCCGGCTCACCACGTGCCGGTGAAGACGTACTCGGCGGGGCCTTCGATCCACACGCCGTCGGCGGCGACCTCCACCACGAGCGGCCCGCCGAGCAGATCGACGGTCGCCCGGTCGCCGACCAGGCCGCGCCGGCGCGCCACCAGCGTGGCGGCGGCGGCACCGGTCCCGCAGGCCAGGGTCTCGCCGACGCCACGCTCCCACACTCGCAGCGCGATCCGGTCGCGCCCGGCGACGGTGTAGAACTCGACGTTGGCGCGATCGGGGAAGCGCGGGTCGGTCTCGACGAGAGGACCGACGGCATCGACCGGGGTGGCGAAGGGGTCGTCGACCATGATCACGCCGTGCGGGTTGCCGATCGTCACCGGCTCCACCGCGAAGCCCGCCACCTCGAACGGCTCGGCCGGCGGGTCGCCGGGCACGCCGAGCATGGCGCGGACGG
>CAYGCW010000413.1:1026-2258 GCA_964348465.1 uncultured Acidimicrobiia bacterium
AGGACTCCATGGTCCCCGCCAGCGCGCCGCCGCCGCCGACGCGCAGCACGCCGTCGGCCCCGATGCCCAGCCGGCGGTCGCACCAGGTGGCCGCGTTGGCAGCAGTGACCGGCGTGGACTCGCCGACCACGACGAAGTCGTTGCCGAGGCCCTGCATCTTCACGAAGTCCATCCGGCCACCTCCTCGAAGGCCCGCCGCGCCTCGGCGATCCGCTGCGCCCGATCGGGCCGCCACGGTAGCCAGCGGATGCGGGGATCCCGGCCGAAGAAGGTGCGCTGCCGCTTGGCGAGCGCCATCGTCGCCCGCAGCTGATCGTCCTTCGCCTGTTCCAACGCCACTTCACCGGCCAGGACCGGGAGGAGCTGCTTGTAGTTGACGGCCTGGCGGGCGGTGCGTCCCAGGCGGGACGCCAGCCGGGCGCCCTCGTCGAGGAGTCCCGCGGCATGCATGCGCTCGATGCGCCGGGCCGATCTCTCCTCGAGGCCCTCGCCGGGGTCGATGCCGACGGCGGCCACCTCGAGTACCGAGTCGTAGCCACGCACCGCCGCGGCCGCGGGGCGGACGGCGCGGGCAGACGGAGTGTCGCCGGTCAGGGCGAGTATCTCCAGGGCTCGCACGACCCGGCGGGGGTTGGCGAGGTCGACGTGTCGGGTGGCCTCCGGGTCCGCGGCGAGGAGCCGGCGGCGGGCCTCGCCGGCGTCGAGAGCCTCCAGACCGGCGCGCACTGCGGCGTCGGCAGGCGGAAAGTCGAACGGATCGACGAGGGCCCGGAAGTGCAGGCCGGACCCGCCCACGACGAGGGCCGGCGTCCCGGCGCCGGCGAGCCGCTGCAGGACACGGCGCCCCGCGGCCTGGAACTCGGCGACCGTGAACTCGGACTCCGGCTCGGCGAGGTCGATGAGGTGGTGCGGGACGCGGGCCTGCTCCAGCGCCGTCGGCTTGGCGGTGCCGATGTCCATGCCCCGGTAGACCTGCATCGAGTCCACCGACACGATCTCGGCGCCCCACTCCTCGGCCAGGGCCATCGCCACTTCGCTCTTGCCGCCGGCCGTCGGCCCGAGCAGGGCGAGGACGGGGGTCAGGGAACCTCCCGGCCCGCCAGGTGATGCGGAGCGGCGTGGGTCACGGCGACTTCGGTGAAGGTGCCCGGAGGAACCTCGCCGGGGAAGTGAACGACCTTGTTGGTGCGGGTGCGGGCGGTGGCCACCGTGGGATCCTTGCGCGACGGGCC
>CAYGCW010000414.1:0-2239 GCA_964348465.1 uncultured Acidimicrobiia bacterium
CGGAGCGGACCGACACCACGCCGGTGCCGAACGCCATCACCTCGGGCTTGAGCCGTCCATCGTGGCTGGGGCCCATGCTGGAGTAGCCGCTGTGGACACGGTTGGCCTCGACGCTGCCCACGGTGAGGCAGTTCTTGCACGAGGCCAGGAGGGAGAAGTAGCCCGCCTGGAAGGCGGTCGGGCACGAGTCTCCGGGATTCCCGGGGGGGAACGGGTACTGCGGGAAGTTGCCGTCGTTCATGCCGTCCCCGTCGCAGTCCCGGGCCCCGACGCTGGCGTTGTTGGCCGAGGTCCACACCACCGGCCGGGCCGGGATGCCCGGGCTGTCGCCCCGCACGATGCGATCCACGGTCGCGGTGTCGGCGCTGTAGATGCCCTGGTCGTTCTGGACGTACGAGTGGTTGCTCACGTCCACGCCGACGTTGTTGATCGCGTCGGCGTACGCGGACGTGTTGCCCCCGATCTGCGAATAGGCGGCGATGCCGGCCTGGGGAGCAACGCCCCGCCACCGGAACGGGACGGTGCCGTTGCTCACCCCGTTGCCGTCCAGCTGGTCGCTCTGGGCGCCCGAACCGGCGGCGACGCCGGCCACGTGAGTCCCGTGGTCGACGACGTCGTCCTGCATGCGCACGAAGCGTCCTGCGAAGTCGTTGTGGGAGGTGTCGACGCCCGTGTCCATGATGCCGATCTGCACGCCCGCACCGCTCCGGCCCGCGTACACGCCCGTCGTGGTGTCGAGCTGGTGGACGGCATCGACGTTCAGAAGTTGTCGGGACACGTCCAGGGTCGGCAGGTAGTCGGTCACCGGCTCGATCCACTGCACCGTATCCGTCTCCGCGAGGAGTTGGATCTCGTCCGGAGTTGCCTGCACGGTCCACGTGCCGTCGGCGTGGGGCGCGGCGGGAAGCTCGAGTTCGGCGAGGAGCCCCCGTGCCTGCTCATCCGTGACATCGGGGAAGAAGAGCACCAACACCGGCGCCGGATCGCCGGGGCCCGGAGGGGGAAGCTGGAGGCTGCGCTTGTCCTCCGGCAGCAGCCGTTGCAGGCCGCGCACCAGCTCTTCGAACACCGGGGCATCCGCGGCGATCGGCGGGGTCAGCAGCGCCAGGTAGGCGGTGCCCGCTGCGGCCACCCCGTTGAGGTAGGCGAGCGGCATCACGCCCAGCTCGCGGAGCCGCTCCAGATCCCCGGGGCCGGGCAGGGCATGGAGCTGCACGATGGCGTGCACCGGGTCGCCGGCGGCGGTGAGTTCGGCCAGCAGGTCCTCGTCGATGCCCGGATCCTGGAGGAGACGCGTCTGGAGGTAGATCGTGAGGTCGTACGGCGATTCGACCACGACGAACGGCGCCGCCGCCTGCGATCCCGACGGCCCCCCGCAGAACTCGACGGCGAACTCGAGGCCGACGGCGAGCAACGAGTGGTCGCCGGGCGGGGTGAGCGACGGGATCGTGACGTCCACCGAGAAGCTCCCGACTTCGTCCACTCCGGCGAAGCCGATCGACGGCGCGGCCGGGTCGTCGACGTGGAGGCTGACCCCACAGTCTCCGGCGAAGCCTCTGCCGGCGACCGCCACCATCGCCCCGGCCTGCACTTCGGCGGGATCGACCGTCAGCGACGGCCCGGCCTGCGCCTGTGCGGCGATACCGGGGAGCAAGGCGACCGCCAGGGCGACCGCCGCCAGATACGCGAGATGGGACCTACGACGCGCAGTCATGCCACCCGATCCTTTCACCCCCTACGACGCGGCGCCGTGCAGCGTCGGAATACCAGATTCGACCCGCGACTCGATGAAACCCCGGGGGCCGCGGGGGATCCCCGGTCCGCCACCCATCCCCCCGCTGCGCTGCGTGACGGCCAGAGCGGCGCGCAGCCTGAGATGACGCGGCACATCGCACGCTCACCCCAGAGACCGACCCGGTGTCGGAACCCACCGCTCCCTTTCCCGATCAGGGCGATCCGGACGATGCCGATTCTACCGATCGAGCCCGGTGGTCGCGGCGCAACACGACCCTCACGTAGGCTGCCACTGGAGGAGGCTCGAGTGCCGCTGACGCCGAGAGAACGAGTGCTGACCGCCCTGGCCCACGAGGAGCCGGACCGGGTGCCGATCGTGATCGGGGTCAGCAACGCCACCGGCATCAAGATGGGTCCGTATCGGGAGCTGAAAGAGCTGATCGGGGTCTCGGCAGCGGAGAGCTACCTGTACGACTGGCCCGAGCTGGGAACCGCCGCCATCGAC
>CAYGCW010000415.1:0-2226 GCA_964348465.1 uncultured Acidimicrobiia bacterium
GCGAGGTTGCGAGGCTGGTCGATGTCGTGACCGCGCTCCCTCGCGGTGAAGTAGGCCAGCAACTGCAACGGGATGGCGGCCAGTACCGGGCTGAACAGGTCGGCGGTGCGGGGAATGCGCAACACCTCGTCGGCGTGAGGAGCGATGGCCCCGTCGTCCTCGTAGGCGACGGCGATCGTCGTCGCCCCCCGAGCGCGGACCTCCTGGAGCGCCGAGACCGTCTTGTCGTGGACGTGGCCCTGGGTGACGACGGCTATCACCGGTGTGCCGTCGGTGACCAGCGCCAGCGTCCCGTGCTTCAGCTCACCGGCCGGCATCGCCTCCGAATGGATGTAGGAGATCTCCTTGAACTTGAGCGAGCCCTCCATCGCCACCGTGTAGTCGAGCCCGCGGCCGATGTAGTACACGTCTTCGGCGCCGCCGATCCGCTTGGCAGCCCGCCGCACCTGGTCCTCCCCCTCCAGCACCTGCTCGGCCTTGCCGGGCAGGTCGAGCAGCTCGGCCGCCAGCGCCCCGGCCTCCTCGGCGGTGACCACCCCCCGGGCGCGCCCCAGATGGAGGCCGAGCAGGTACAGCGCAGCGAGCTGGGTCAGGTAGGCCTTCGTGGACGCCACCGCGATCTCGGGCCCGGCCCGCGTGTAGAGGACGTCGTCGGCCTCACGGCTGATGGTGCTGCCGACGACGTTGGTGATCGCCAGCATCCGGGCGCCCTTGGCGCGGGCGAGGCGTGCGGCGACGATCGTGTCGACGGTCTCGCCAGACTGGCTGATCGCAACCACGAGGTCGCCGGGGTTGATGAGCGGCTCCCGGTAGCGCAGCTCGTGGGCGTAGACGACCTCGACGGGGACCCTCGCCAGCGTCTCGACGACGTCCTTGCCGAGCAGGGCTGCGTGGAAGGCGGTGCCGCACGCGGTGATCCAGACCCGGCCGGCGCCGTCCCGCAGCCGAGCCGGCAGCCGGACCCGGTCCATATTCACCTCGCCGGTCCGGTCCAGCCGGCCTCTGAGCGTCTCAGAGAGGGCGGCGGGCTGCTCGTAGATCTCCTTGAGCATGAAGTGCTCGTAGCCGCCCCGCTCCGCCTGGGCGGCATCCCACTCGATCTCCAACGGGGCTCGTTCCACCGGTTCGCCGCCGATCGTCTCGATCCTGACGCCGTCGCGCGTGACGACCACCAGCTCTTCGTCCTCGATCACGAGGATGTCGCGGGTGTGCTCGAGAAGCGCCGGGATGTCCGAAGCCAGGAACGTCTCTCCGGCGCCGAGGCCCACCACCAAAGGGCTGATCCTGCGCACCGCGACGATCTTGTCCGGCTCGCGGGTGCTCATGACCACGAGTGCGTACGCGCCCCGTGCCCTGGCAACGGCTCGCCGCACCGCGGCCGGCAGGTCACCGTCGTACTCGTCGGCGACCAGGTGGGCGAGTACCTCCGTGTCGGTCTCCGACACGAACTCGTGCCCGGCGCCTCGCAGCTCCTCGCGCAGCTCGTGGAAGTTCTCGATGATGCCGTTGTGCACCACGACGAAGTCGCCGCTCGGGTCGGGGTGCGGGTGGGCGTTGACGTCGGTGGGACGGCCATGGGTGGCCCACCGGGTGTGGCCGATGCCGACGGTGCCGCCGAGGTCGAGGCCATCGAGCAGCCCGGCCAGCCGGTCGAGCTTGCCGGCCGCCTTGGCGATCGTGATGACGTCGCCGCCCGCGACGGCGACGCCGGCCGAGTCGTAGCCGCGGTACTCGAGACGGCGCAGGCCGTCGAGGAGGAGGGGGGCTGCCGGGCGCGGCCCGACATATCCCATGATTCCGCACATGGATGTCTCCCTTGCTCGGGGAGACCGGGAGGCAGCGGGCCTGGGCCCGCCTCACATCGGGGCCGGCGTTGTCCCCGGAGTCGCCTCCGGGTTTTGTCCGGCGCCGTAACGACCGTGAGCGGCCGGGAGGGCACCCGCCGAGAGCTTCGATACTCCCTCCACCTCGTCACCTCGCAGCCCGAAAGCGGCGAGGCCAGGCGCTGCGACGTTCACCTGCCCGGTCATCTTCAGTTGTGGGCTCGGCGCGTGTCGGCCCGCGCCGGGCAGTGGGGGGATACTAGCCGCCGCCCCGCTCCGCGCCACACTCCGCCCTCACCACCGCCGCGATCTGGTCGGCGCGGGCGGCGGCCTCGGGGGCGGTCTCCGCTTCGACCATCACCCGGACGACGGGCTCGGTGCCCGAGGGCCGCACGAGCACGCG
>CAYGCW010000416.1:0-2217 GCA_964348465.1 uncultured Acidimicrobiia bacterium
GTTCATCGCCTCGTGGAAGTCGCCCTCCGAGGTGGCGCCGTCCCCGAAGTAGGTGGCGGCAATCTTCCCCGTGCCCTGGAGGACGGCCGCCCAGGCGAGGCCGACCGCGTGGAGCATGTGGGCGCCGACCGTGATCGAGGGCGGCAGCACCGGCACGCCTTCCGGAGGAGACCCACCCCCCTCGTGGCCGCTGCGGCCCAGGAGCAGGTTGACCCAGGGGTAGCCGTGGAACCACATCGCCGCCGCGTCCCGGTAGGACGCCACCATCCAGTCGCCGGGGTCGAGGGCGGCGGCACTGCCGATCTGAGCCGCTTCCTGCCCTTCGAACGACGCGTAGGTCGCCAGCCGCCCTTGCCGCTGGAGCGCAGTGCACTTCCGGTCGTACGTGCGGGCGGCGACCATCGCCGCGAACAGCCGCCGCGTCTCCGCAACGTCGATCGGCGGATCGCCGAGCAGCGTGCCGTCGAAATCGAGCAGCCGATGAGGTTCGGGGGGCATGGCGGGAAGAGTAGAGCGGTGCTCAGGCAGGAGAGGACTGAAGCGCTTCCTCGAGCTCTTCGACGGTCATCAGGACCTCTCTGGCCTTCGAGCCCTCGCTGGGGCCCACGACGCCCTGGCGCTCGAGGATATCCATGACCCGGCCTGCCCTGGCGAAGCCGATGCGGAGCTTGCGCTGGAGCATCGAGGTGGAGCCGAGCTGGGATCGCACGATCAAGTCCATCGCCTGGCGGACGATCTCGGCGTCCTCGCCCTCGTAGGCGTCCTCGGCCTCCTTCTGCCTCTCGGCGACCTCGAACATCTTCTGCTCGTACTGGGCCCGCCGCTGCTCCTTGACCCACGCCACGATGCGGTTGATCTCCTGCTCTTCGACCCAGGCGCCCTGGATGCGCTCCGGCTTCGGGTCGCGGGCGGTCACGACCAGCATGTCGCCGAGGCCTACCAGCTTCTCGGCGCCGCCGGTGTCGAGAATCACGCGGCTGTCGGCCTGCGACGCCACCGAGAACGCCAGCCGGGAAGGCACGTTCGCCTTGATCACGCCGGTGATCACGTCCACCGAAGGCCGTTGCGTGGCCAGCACGAGGTGGATGCCGACGGCGCGCGCCATCTGGGCGATGCGCACCACCGCCTCCTCGACCACGCGCCCCGCCACCATCATCAGGTCGTTGAGCTCATCGACCACCACGACGATGTACGGGAAGCGATCGAACCGATCCTCGTCGAGATGGCCGTCGTCGAGCATCTGGTGGTAGCCATCGATGTCGCGAACCCCGGCGTCGGCGACGAGGTCGTAGCGGCGGTCCATCTCGGCCACCGCCCACTGGAGTGCGTCGGCGGCTTTCTTCGGGTTGGTGATCACCCGCGTCAGGAGGTGGGGCGTGTCGTTGTAGCGGCCCAGCTCGACGCGCTTCGGGTCGATGAGGATCAGCCGCACCTGGTCGGGCGTGGTTCGCATCAGCAGCGACGCCACCATGGCATTGATGCAGGAGGACTTGCCCGCCCCGGTGGCCCCGGCGATGAGCACGTGCGGCAGCTCCCCCAGGTTGAGCATGGTCGCCGACCCGCTGATGTCCATGCCGAGCCCCACCGACAGCGGGTGGGTGGCGGCGATGGCCTCCGGGCTCTCGAGGATGTCCCGCAGGGTCACGAGACGCCGGCGCCGGTTGGGGACTTCGACGCCGATGGCGCTCTTGCCGGGGATCGGAGCGAGGATGCGCACGTCGGGAGTCGCCAGCGCATAGGCGATGTCGTGCGCCAGGCCCGTGATCCGTGCCACCTTGACGCCGGGGGCGAGTTCGATCTCATACCGGGTGACGGTTGGGCCGGGCACGATGCGGGTCAGGCGGGCGTCGACGCCGTGCTGGCGGAGCGTCTCCTCGAGTTCGGCTGCGGTCTGCTCGAGCGCCCGGCGGTTCTGGCCCTCGGGCTGGCCCGGCGACAACAGATCCAGGGGCGGCAGCACGTATCCGGGCGCCCCTCGCGTCGGCTTGGACGCCGGGCGCCCCGCCTTCGGTGCCTTGGCCGCCGGCCGATCTGGCTTGGGGCCGGACGGCTTGGGCTTCGCCTGCTTCTCGGGTGCCGGCTGGGGAGCCGGCGCCGGCGGGCGCCGGGGCATGGCGGCGGGTGCCGAGGCGCGGCGGCGGCGGAGCCGGGTCGCGGCGGCGCTGCCCCAGCCGGCCAGCGTCAGCCCGATCTCCCGCAGCGTGGTGCGAGTGGTGA
>CAYGCW010000417.1:0-2207 GCA_964348465.1 uncultured Acidimicrobiia bacterium
ATCGACTCGATCGTCACCAAAGCGCTCACCATGCCTCCTCCGCAGAACATCCCCCAAGGTACAGCCTCCTCGCAGCACAGCCGGTAGCCTCCCATTGCCGGCAGCGGATGGGCAGGGACGATGGCCCGGGTTGTGGTTCTTGGCGGTGGCTTCGGAGGCGCCGCCGCCGCCCTCGAAGCCCGCCGCCTGCTTGGGAACGGCCACACGGTCACGCTGGTCGACCGTTCGCCGATCGGCTACCTCTGCGGCGCCAACCCGCTGATCGCGGTCGGGCGGCAGGCGCCCGGCTCGGCGGTGCGATCCCTGCCCGACCTCGCCCGGCACGGCGTCGAGTTCGCCGCGGCGGAAGTCGAGGACCTCCCGATCGGCGACAGGCGGGTGACGACCTCCGCCGGAACGCTCGACTACGACTACCTCGTGGTCGCGTTGGGCGCCTCCTACGACCGGGACGCGGTGCCGGGCGTCGCCGCGGCGCACTCGTTCTACGACCACGACTCGACCGTGGCGCTGCGGGCGGCGCTCGAACGCTTCACGGGCGGCACCGTGCTGATCGGGGTGGTCCGCCCGCCGATCAAGTGCCCGCCGGCGCCGTTCGAGGCTGCCATGCTCATGGACGCCGCGTTCAGACGGCGGGGGATTCGGGACCGGGTGGACCTCCACGTCGCCATCCCCGAACCGGAGCCCCTGGGCGTCGCCGGAGCGGACGCGGCCCGAACGGTCCGCCATCACCTCGACGCCAAGGGCATCCGCCTCCACACCGGAGCACCCGTCGAGAGCATCGAGGGACGCACCGCACACCTCGGTGACCAAGGGGAGTTGGAGGTCGACCTGCCGGTGATCGTCCCGGCGCACCGGATGCCGGACGTGGTCGCCGCCTCCCGGCTCGGCACCGGGGAGTGGGTGCGCGTCGATGCGGCGACGCTGGAGACTCACCACCAAGGCGTGTTCGCCATCGGGGACCTCAACGCCGTCCCGACCCGAGGCGGCGCGGTGCCCAAGGCAGGGGTGTTCGCCGCCGGCCAGGGACGCACCGTTGCCGGCGTCATCGCCTCCCGTGTGCTGGGCACCGAGCCTCCGCCGCCGTACGACGGCGCCGGCCACTGCTTCCTGGCCTTCTCGGAGTCCGAGTCGGCCCTGGTGGGCGGCACCTTCCTCGCCTCAGGCGGGCCCGACGTCGCCCTCGGCGAGCCGTCGGCAGAGGGCATGGCCGCCAAGGCGCGATTCGCGCGAGACTGGGAGTCCTTCCGGCTCTAGGACCCCGTCAGGGACTTCCGGCGGCGAGCCAACGGGCCAGTCGGGCCCGCTCTTCGTCGGTCATCCCCGTCAGGTTGCCCAGCGGCATCGTGCGGGTGTCGATCGCCATCCGCTCGATCTCGGCAGCTCTCGCCCTGACCTCCTCGAGGGAATCGAACGCGACGCCTTTGGGCGGCTCGAGGAAGCCGGGCTGGCTGGGACTGGCGGAGTGGCACGGGGTGCAGCGGGCCTGCACTATGGCGAACGCCTCCCGGCCGGACACGGTCAGGTCGCCGGGCAGCTCGGGCAGGCCCCGGTCGGACCGCGGGGCCGTCACGAAGGCCAGGCCGAGCAGCACCACCGCGGCGGCCGGGAGGAGGTAGACGTTGCGCCGCCCCTGGCCCCGCAGGTTGAACCAGTGGCGGATCCCCGCCCCGGCGAGGACGACTCCCGCCAGGATCGCCCAATTGGCGGCGTCGCCGAACGTCGACGGGAAGTGGTTGCTGACCATGATGAACAGCACCGGCAGCGTCATGTAGTTGTTGTGCAGCGAACGCCGCTCGGCCTGCTTGCCGAGGGCGCCGCCCGGCCGCCGCCCTTGCTCCGCCGCCGCCACCATCTCCCGCTGCGACGGGATGATCACCGCGAACACGTTGGCGGTCATCAACGTGCCGAGCAGGGCACCCACGTGGACGTAGGCGGCCCGGCCCGACATCACCTGGGTGAAGCCGAAGGCAGCCGCCGCCGTCAGCACCCAACTCATGGCCGAGAACGCCAGCGGGCGCTCGATCAGCGGGGATTTGCACAGGGCGTCGTACACCACCCAGCCTGCCGCCAGGGATGCCAGACCGATGGCCGCCACCAGCCATCTTGGGAGGTCCGCGACCTCGGGGTCGACGAGGACCCCCGAAGATCCCAAGTAGTACACGACGAACAACAGCGAGAGCCCGCTGATCCACGTGAAATAGGCTTCC
>CAYGCW010000418.1:0-2200 GCA_964348465.1 uncultured Acidimicrobiia bacterium
CGTTGCTCAGCGCCAGCAAGTCAGCCGTTCTCCTCCGTCGGCGGGCCCGGGCCACTCACAGCCCGTCGAACTCACGCCCGTCGAGATGCGGCCCCGGGGCGAAACCCGGCGACGATACCAGCCGATACTCTTGGGTGTCGTGGAAAACCTCGATGCCCTGACGGCCGACCCGGGCTCGTATCTGGCTGCGGCCGACCCTGCGGTGCGGCGCCTGGCCGTGAGCCTTCTGGCTCCCGGCGTCGCCCGGCCCGAGACGAGAGAGGCGGTGGCCGCCTGCCTCGGCGACGACGACCCCACGGTCCGCGCTTCCGCAGCCGAAGCCCTCGCCGGCGCCGGCCGAGCAGCCGTCGCCGTGCTGACAACCGCCGCCGAGGACGAGCATCCGGCCGTTGCCGAAGCAGCCGTATTCGCATTGGGGGAGATCGGTGACCCGGCGACGGTCTCGTTGCTGCTCGACATCGCCGCCGGCGAGGGCGCCAAGCTGGTCCGGGAGGGAGCGGTGGCGGCGCTCGGCGCCATCGGCGACGACCGGGCCGTGCCCCTCCTCGTCGCCCTGGCGGGCTCGGGCCCGCCCCAGATTCGCCGCCGCGCCGTAGTGGCGCTGACTGCTTTCGATGGGAGCGACGCAGAAGCTGCCATCAAGACGGCGCGCCGCGACCGCAACCCCATGGTCCGCGAAGCCGCCGAGGCGGTGCTGGGCGCAGAGCCGGTCGATCCCAGCGATCTGTTGCGCGCCCGGCCCTGCTGACGTCCATCGGACCGGGCTTGGCATCGAGGCCGGGTTTATCCTTGGCCCCCCAGCTTCCCCGGAGCGACCATGACCGGTCCCGCCTCCCGTCCGGCCCGCATCGCCGCCGGGCTCATCGCGGCCGCCGCGCTGGCGGCCGCCGCCCTTGCCCCGCCGGCACTGGCCCAGGGAACCGTGTCAATGGCGGTCGAGCCCGATGGTTCGGCCCGCGCCGCGCTGGTGGTGACCAGCGACAGCCCGGCGACCCTCTCGGCAACGACGCCACCCCCGATCACCGTCGAGTTCGATCCGGCGTTCGGCGGGCCCGGAGAGTGGCGAACCGAGATGACGGTGCGCGCCAACGACGCAGCCGACGCCGACTACGAGTTCCCGGTGACGATCGACTCGGAGGGCGGCGCCATCGCCGTGGTGACGGTGGCGCTGCGAGTCGGGGCCGGCGGGCCCGCCCCGGCCGTGCTCGAGGAGCCGGGAGCCGGGACCGGTCCGTCCTGGCGGCCGCTCGCCATTGCCGGCGTGATCCTGGCCGGCGTAGCCATGGTCGTCGGCGCCCTGGCGTACTGGCAGGCGCGCCCTCACGTCGGCAGGGTGGTCATACCGGAGCGCCCCGTGCGGGCCGTGCCCCGGGCCCGCCGGAACGAACCCACCACCGCGTCTAGGCCTGCACCTCGACCCACCGAGGGCAGTCGACCACGTGGTCGTTGACCGAAGATCTGTCAGGCCTGACCCGACGATGCGACGCCGGCCGAAACGGCGCGATTCAGGCTGCCGCCCGCACCGCGTCGCATTGCGACCGCGGAGGCGCCCCGAAGCGCCCGACGGATGCCGGAGGCCGGGCCCCGGGGCCCGGCCTCGAACGACCTAAGGCTTGATGCACTGCAGCCTGAAGCGATCCACCTTCAGCTCGTCTTGCTGCGCGTTGAACGCGAACACACCCCACGCGCGAAACGCCGATCCGGCGTCGTTGCGCCACACGTCGTTGAAGTGGCCGCGCTCGCCACCCCTGTTGGCGACGAACGTTTCGTTCCCGCTCACCATCGTGTACCCGCCGGGATCGACCGAGCCGGTGCGTTGGACGGTCGCCACGAAGTTGTTCTTGTGACCCTCATGCAGCGAGATCTGGAAGTTGATCGTGACTTCCATCTCGCTCTCCGTGCATGGGTTGATGTCCGGGAACGTCACCGAGAACGACTCCTCGATCGGCGCGTCGGCACCCACCGGCGCTCCCAGCATCGTCACCAGCAATCCCGCAGCCGTCGCGACGGCAACGATTCTCCTCATGGCCTGGGCTCCTTCCCTCGCTGCTGCCTACGGATCCGCAGGCCCCCCCGACTTGGCCAGCCTATCGAATCGCCGCGCGCGCGGTCAACTAGCCGCAGGCGGCGTCATGAAGATGCCCATGCACAGAAGTACACGTAGGCACGCCCCGTGCGGGCCGTGCCCCGGGCCCGCCGG
>CAYGCW010000419.1:0-2169 GCA_964348465.1 uncultured Acidimicrobiia bacterium
GGTTCGGGAGGCGGGACGCGTCGTTGGCGTGAGGGTCCGAGACGGTGCGCGCTCCCTCGAGATTCGCGGACGATTCATCGTCGCGGCCGACGGCCTGCGTTCGGTGATCCGCCGCCGTCTGCAGCTGGGCGCTCGGGCGCCACGTCTCCGTAAGATCGCGCTGGTCGCGCATCTGGCGGGAGTTGACGGCGTGGCCGATCCCGACCGCGCTCGTTACGGGGAGCTGCGGGTTAAAAACGGACGCTGCTGTGGGTTCGCGCCACTAGCGGTCGGCGCCAACCTGACCGTGGTTGTCCCCTGGAGGGAGGCGGGGGGGATCGCTTCGGGGTCCCGCGAGTTCGTGCAGGCGGCGCTTTCCGATTTCCCCGAGGTGGCAGCTCGGCTGAAGCGTGGGGCTTGGGACGGACCGGTGCTGGTGACGGGGCCCTTCGACCAACCGGTGCGTCGCCCTGCGGCGCCGGGTGTCGTGCTGGTGGGCGACGCGGCGGGTTACTACGATCCCTTCACCGGCGAGGGGATCTATCAGGCGCTGCGCAGCGCCGCGCTGGCGGCGCCGGCGATTGAAACATCGCTGCGGGATCCGTTGGGCGAGCTGGAAGCGTTAAAAGGATACGGAGTGCGTATGCGTCAGGAGTTCGGGCCGCGCCGTGCACTGCAACGAGCGATAGAAGCGGTGGTCAGCCGGCGCCGAGCGATGTCCGCCTTCACCGCGGCGCTGGGCCGAGCAGATATCGCTGCCCGGCGGTTGCTGCGGGTGACCGGCGACCTGGCGCACCCGCTGACCCTGCTCGACCCGGCAATCTGGGCCCGGACGTTAATGGTTGGCTTGGCGAGAGCGGATGATCACGCATAACGAGATCGAGATCGCGGCGCCGGCGGCTCGTTGTTTCCAAGTCGCCGCCGACGTGGAGCTTTGGCCGGAAATATTGCCGCACTATCGCTGGGTTCGTTTTCGCCGGCGTGACGGTTTCGGTCGGGGCCTGGTCGAGATGGCGGCCCGGCGCATGTTCGGACCCATCGGCTACCCCGTCTGGTGGATGAGCGAGATGTGGGCCGACGCAGAGAAGCCTCTGGTGCGTTACCGCCACGTGGCGGGCGTGACCCGAGGGATGGGCGTCGAGTGGCGCTTCCACCCGCACGGGTCGAGCACGCACGTCGAGATCGTGCATGAATGGCCCAGCGGAGCGAACTGGCCGCTGATCGGCGGGATCGCCGCGAATCTCGTCATCGGCCCGGTGTTCATCCACCACGTCGCCGGCCGGACACTCGACGGAGTACGCAAAGCGGTGGAGGCTCGGTGATCACAACCACGCGAAACAGCAACGACCGCCGCCGACGCGTCGCCGTCACCGGCATCGGATGTGTCACACCCACAGGCCATGGGACCGAGGGGCTTTGGGCGGGACTTCGTGAGCGACGCTCCGCCGTACGGCGCGTAACCCGATTCGATCCGGGCCCGTTCCGCAGCCAGATGGCCGCCGAAGTGGACCGCTTCGACCCCTGCGACTACATGGAGGCGAAGCGGGCGCGACGGCTCGACCGTTTTGGGCACTTCAGCCTGGCCGCGGCGCGGATGGCGATGACCGACGCCGATCTGGACGCCGGCACCATGTCGGGAGATCGGGTGGCGGTGCAGATGGGATCGGCGCTGGGCGGGATCGCCTACGCCGAGTCGCAGCACCAGGTCTACATGTCGAAGGGGCCGAACAGCGTCGATCCGATGCTGGCGCTGATCGTGTTCACCGGTGCGGCGAGCTGCAACATCGCGATCGAGTTCGGCTTCACCGGCCCCAACTCGACCAACGGGATGAGCTGCGCCTCGGGTGCGATCGCCGTGGGCCAGGCCTTTCGCTTGATCCGGGACGGCGAGGCCGACGTGGCGCTGGCCGGGGGCGTGGAGTGCCCGCTGTCGCCACTCACCTACGGCGCCTTCGCGCTCATCCGCGCCATGTCGAAGCGCAACGATGACCCGGCCACCGCCAGCCGGCCGTTCGATCGCGACCGTGACGGCTTCGTGATGGGCGAGGGGGCGGCGGTGCTGGTGCTGGAAGACTGGGCCCGGGCGGTGCGGCGCGACGCGCGCATCTACGCCGAGATCCGCGGGTTCGGTACGACCAACGACGGACATCACATGACGGCGCCGCTGCCCGATGGCGCCCAATCGGCCCG
>CAYGCW010000420.1:0-2156 GCA_964348465.1 uncultured Acidimicrobiia bacterium
TCACGGTCTCGGCGCAGGCCGGAGCCGGGACGGCGCACCGGCCGTCGTCGAAGTTGCCGGCGGTGGTGGCGACCACCAGGTCGAGGTGGGGTACGACGAATACGAAGTTCCCGCCCAGCCCCCACGCGAAGTAGACGTCGTTCGCCGCCAGCCCCGCGACCACCGGATGCCCGTCTCCGAAGCGCCACCAGTGGTAGCCGTAGTCGAAAGTGCTTCCCGCGGCGGGCAAGCCGGGAGAGCGGAGGAGGCCGACGGACTCCACCCAGGGGCGGGTCGACGCCTCGACCCAGTCGGCGGGCAGGACCTGCTCACCCTCCCACATCCCCATGTCGAGATACAGCCGGCCGAACGCGATCATGTCGGCGGTCGTGAGGTGGAGGCCCGAGCCACCTGCCACCCGGCCCGCCGACCGGCCGTCCCAGCGCCAGTCGGTGACCGGGATCCCGAGCGGCGCGAACAAATGGGCCGCGGTGTAGGTGTCGAGCGGCATCCCGGCGCTTCGCTGGATGATTCCGCTCAGCAGCATCGACGCACCGGTGTTGTACCGGAAGACGGTCCCCGGGGAACTGGCCATCGGGCGGTCGAGCGTGAACTTGACCCAGTCGCCACTCCCGGCCATTTGCGTGGCCGAGTTGCCCGGATCGCCGTAGTCGATCGCGGTCTCCTCCCACGCGAAGCCGGCTCGCATCGTCAGCAGGTCCGCGACGGTGATGGCCTCCTTGCGGGCGTCGAGGTTGTCGATCTGGTCGTAGCGGGGGAAGTAGCCGAGGACTGGATCGCCGAGGCCCACCAGGCCGTCCGCGATCGCCACTCCGACCATCGCCGACGTGACGCTCTTGGTGACCGAGAACAACGGATACCGGGTCTCGGAACTCGTCTCCTGGTAGTGGGCCTCGAACCGGAGGCCCGAGCCGTGCCAGACCGCCAGGCTGGTGATGGCCCCGCAGTCGCCGGCCCTGATCCGCGCGTCGAGCTCGGCCAGCGGGTCGGCGGTGGTCGGCGTCCCCGAGCAGTCGACGACGCCCATCGCGGCGTCGGCGTCGGCCGAGGCCGGTCGGGTAGTCGTGGTCGGGGAGGTGCTCGACGGCGCGGTGGACATCGGCGCGGTGGATGCCGACGTGCCGCAGGCGGCCATGAGCAGCGCCAGCACGATCGCCCGGGCGCTCGGTGCCATGGGTCCTCCTCCCGCCGACCCTACCGCCCCGTGTCAGCGGCGCGCCGTCACCGCCTCCACGACGGGGCCGGCCAGCCAGCGGCCGAACGAAACCACCAGCGCCCGGACGTCCACGGTCGGGGAGGCGCCTGCGAGCCAGCGCGCCAGCTCCCTCGCCTCGGCGGCGCGCTCGGGGTGGTGGGCGGCGGTGAGCCGCACGGCTTCAATGCGGCTGGTGGTCCAGGTGCCGGCGAGCACCGAGACCAGGGGCGCGGCTGCCAGCAGCAGGCGGCGGGCCGCGACGGCGGGGAAGTCCGGGGCACCCTGGTCGTAGCGCTCGAGCAGCCGCGCCACGTGGCCGGCGACGTCGCCGGCGAACCCCAGCGCCAGCTCCGGCGTCGGCCGGCATGGCGAGAAGCCCTCCGCCACGTCCCGGCCGGCGACGAGCGCGCAGTAGTGCTTGAGGAAGCAGCGGTTGGCGTGCGCCTCGGAAGAGCCGGCGGCCAGGCCGGCCTCGGTGCCGGTGCCGATCGCCACCTCCCGTACGGTGGCGGCGTACCGTTCCGAGAGCACGCCGGCCAGGGTGGCCGCGGGTGCCGGGTCGGCATCATCCGCGAAGATGGCGACCATGTCGAGGTCGGACCCGGGAGGCCGGGCGGCGCCGGTGGCGACGCTGCCGTAGACGTACACCGCCACCAGCCGGTCGCCGTAGGCGGCCCGCAGCTCGGCGACGGCCTCGTCGACGATGGCGCCGTACGACGGGGCGATACGGGTGGCATCGACGCCGGTGACCACGAAGCCGTGCGCGTCGATGCCCTCGGTCACCGGAGGACCGGGCGGCCGCTGCCCGCGTGGCGGACGATGGTGAAGCCGCCGGTCAGCCCACCCATCCGAACGTGCGCTCGACGGCCTTCTGCCAGTCGCCGTAGAGGCGGTCGCGTTGGTCGTCGTCGAGCCGCGGCTGCCAGCGTTTGTCCTCTCGCCACAGTTTGGCCAGCTCGTC
>CAYGCW010000421.1:0-2155 GCA_964348465.1 uncultured Acidimicrobiia bacterium
CAGTCGATCGCATTCTTGAGCACCCCGGAGATCGAGTGGTTGTACTCGGGGGTGGCGATCAGCAGCGCGTCGGCAGCGCGGATCCTCTCGTGGAAGTCGATCACGGCGGACGGGAAGCCCTCCTCGCGTTCCACGTCGGCGTCGTAGAGCGGCAGCTTCTCGAGCGTCGTGATCGCCACCGTCATGTGCGCCGGTGCCAGCTCCGCCGCTGCTCGCAGCGCCGCCGTGTTGTACGAGCCGCGGCGCAGGCTGCCGGATATGCCGAGGACGTCGATCATCGGTCCCTCTCTCTTCGGCCGGCGACCCTACCCCGGTCTGGTGTCTATGCCGACCCGGTGGTCGGGCCCCTTCCCCGGCCTCGCCCGGGTCGCTACCGTCGGCGGCGATGGAATCCGAACGCACGTACGACGTGGCGGAGCTGAGCCGGGCCGTGACCGGCTCCATCGAGGGCGCCTTTCCCGAGGAGTTGTGGGTGCGCGGCGAGATCCGCGATCTGAACCGGTCCACCGCAGGGCACGTCTACTTCGACCTCGTGGATGTCGATGCTGCCGGCGACGAGGCCGTGCTCCCGGTCGTGCTCTTCTCGGGGACGAAGGAGGTCGTCAACCGCTACCTGATGCGCACCGGTGCCGGCCGAATGACCGACGGCACCGAGGTTCGTATCCGCGGCTTCGTCGGTTACTACCCCCGCCAGGCTCGGGTGCAGTTGCGGATGACCCGAATCGACGCCGAGTACATCCTCGGACGCCTGGCCGCAGTGCGGGAACGGCTGCTGCGCCAACTGGCGGAGGAGGGCCTCCTCGACCGCAACCGGTCCTTGACCTTCCCGCTCGTCCCGCTCCGCGTGGGCCTGGTGACCAGCGAGGGATCGGCGGCCGCCGCCGACTTCTTGCACGAGCTGACGGCGAGCGGCTATGCCTTCAGCGTCGTGCTGGCCGACACGCGAGTCCAGGGCGCGGGGGCAGCCGCCTCGGTGGCGCGGGCGCTGCGGGCGGTCGCCTCCCGAGGCGTCGACGTCGCCGCGCTCGTGAGAGGCGGCGGGTCCCGGTCCGACCTGGCGGCGTTCGACGACGAGACGGTGGCCCGCGCCGTTGCCACCCTCGGGGTGCCGGTGGTGACCGGGATCGGCCACGAGATCGACGAGACCGTCGTGGACCGGGTGGCGCACCGCAGCTTCAAGACGCCCACCGCCTGTGCGGCCGGCCTGGTCGAGGCGGTGGCCGCATACTCCGCCGCGGTCGAGGCGGTGTGGGCCGGGATCTCTCGCCGCGGCAGCTTGCGCCTGGGCGCCGCTGCGGCCCGGCTGGCGTCGGCGGGGCGGCGGCTGGCGAGGACGGCACGAGCTGCGTTCCTGGTCGGCAGCGGAGCCGCCGACCACGCCGAGCGCCGGTTACGACGGGCGGTCGCCGCAGCGCTGGAAGGCAACGACCGGCATCTGCTCGGACTGCGGTCGGCCATCGGTGCGGACGCCGGGAGGCGATGCCGGGAAGGGGCTGCCCGGATCGAACGGGCCGCCGGCGCGGTGGTCGCGGCGGCGCCGCGGGCCTTGGCGGCCGCCGACCGGCGGGTGGGGGCCGCCGCCGCCCAGGTCAGGGCGCTCGACCCGGAGCGCATCCTCGCCCGGGGATGGTCGGTCACCAGGGACGCCGCGGGCCGCCTGGTGCGCAGTATCGAAGGCGTCGAGCCGGGCGGACCTCTCGAGACGACGGTCGCCGGCGGCGTGATTCGCAGCCGGGTGGAATCGGTGCGGCGAGCCGGCCAGGATGGAGACGCGCCATGACGGATGACACCGCCGAGACCGGGTATGCCGAGGCCCTCGCCGAGCTCGAGGCGATCCTCGAGGAGTTGGAGGACGAGGCGATCGACATCGACCGCCTCACGTCCCGGGTGAGCCGGGCGGCCGAGCTGATCCGGCTGTGCCGGCGTCGCATCGGCAGCGCCCGGCTCGAAGTGGAGCGGATCGTGGCCGATCTCGACGAGGGAGATGCGGCGGCGGTCGACTCCTGATGGGGTCCACCGGGTCTTAGCAGCGATCGGGGTCGGTGGTGATCAACCCCATGCCGGCGACGACCATCGGGACGCCGACGACGGCACCGAACAGCGTCAGCGTGAGCAGGGTGCCGGCGGCGGAGAGGGCGACCCCGGTGGTCGTCGC
>CAYGCW010000422.1:0-2117 GCA_964348465.1 uncultured Acidimicrobiia bacterium
TGGCGAACGGGACGCCGATGTCGGGCAGGGCGTCGACGTCGGGGAGCCGCCACGGTTCCGAGCTGTTGGCGATGTAGCCGTCGGAGAGCAGGATCACCGGCGTCATGAACTTGAGGGCGATGCGGGCCGCCTCGATGGCGGTTTCGAACGCGTCGGACGGTGCCGCCGCCGCCACGATCGGCAGCGGCGCCTCGCCGTGCCGGCCGTACATGGCGAAGAGGAGGTCGGACTGCTCGGTCTTGGTCGGGAGGCCGGTGGAGGGCCCGCCGCGCTGGATGTCCACGATCACCATCGGCAGCTCGAGCGCCACTGCCAGGCTCACCGTCTCGGACTTGAGCGCCAGGCCGGGGCCGCTGGTCCCGGTGACGCCGAGGCAGCCGGCGAAGGCCGCACCGAGGGCGGCGCCGGCGGCCGAGATCTCGTCCTCGGCCTGGAAGGTACGCACGCCGAAGTTCTTGTGGCGGGCCAGCTCCTCGAGGATGCTCGACGCCGGGGTGATCGGGTACGAGCCGTAGAAGACCGGCAGCTTGGCGAGGTGGCCGGCGGCGACGAGGCCCCAGGCGAGGGCCTGGTTGCCGGTCACGTTGGTGTAGGTGCCGGGCGGAAGCGTGGCCGGGCGCACCTCGTAGGTGTGCTGGAACGCCTCGGTGGTGATCCCGTAGTTGTAGCCGGCCCTCAGGGCGGCGATGTTGGCGGCGCCGACCTCCTCGGAGGCTTTGAACTTGCGCTCTAGCCAGGCGATCGTCGAATCGAGCGGCCGGCCGAACACCCACGAGACCAGGCCGAGTGCGAAGAAGTTCTTCGACCGCAGGATGTTGCGCCCGGTGACCCCGGTGTCGGCCACGGCGTCCTTGGTGAGCTGCTCCATGGGCGCCTCGAGCACCGTGTAGCCCTCGAGGCTGTCGTCCTCCAGCGGGTTCTTGTCGTAGCCGGCCTTCGCCAGGTTGCGGTCCTCGAACGCGTCGGTGTTGACGATCAGGATCCCGCCCTTGGGGAGGTCGCCGATGTTGGCCTTGAGGGCCGCCGGGTTCATGGCGATCAGAACGTCCGGAGCGTCGCCGGGCGTGAGGATGTCCCAGTCGGCGATATGGACCTGGAACGACGACACGCCGGGCAGGGTGCCGGCCGGGGCGCGGATCTCGGCGGGGAAGTTGGGCAGCGTGGCGAGATCGTTGCCGAACAGCGCCGACGCCGCAGTGAAGCGGGTGCCGGCGAGCTGCATGCCGTCGCCGGAGTCGCCGGCGAAACGAATCACTACCCGGTCCCGTTGTTCGACCTCGCGGGCTTGGGTGTCTGTGGACATGGGTGACTCAGTCCTCGTGAGAGTGGGTGCGGAACGAACCCTCTGTCGGTGCTCTAGAACAGATGGCGGCCTTCCCCCGGCGCCTAATCCCGTCTCGAGTCGTCCTCCTCAGGTGGTCCGCACATCATATGCGCATTTCGGCCGTTTTCGGTAGTTCCTGAGCGATTGGACACGCGTCGGCCGCAGGAGTTTCCGTCACCAAATCGGCGGAGGGCGGAAGCCGGCGATACCGGCCGCCTCGAGGGCGGCGCCGATGGCGAGCAGGCCGGCTTCGTCGCCGCGGCGCCCGACGAGCTGGAGCGACGGCGGCGGCCCTTCCGAGCCGTGGACGATGGGGAGTGCCAGCGCCGGGTGCCCGGCGTGGTTGACCGGGGCCGTGAAGCGCGACAGTTCGGGGCGGTACGGGACGTCGCGGCTTGCGAGCGTGACGGTGCCGCGCCCGATCTCCTTGCGCAGCACGGCAACGGTCGGGGTGGCGATGACGTCGGCGCCGGCCAGGATGCGGTCGATGGCGTTGCCGAGCGCCGCCCGCCAGCGGCGCGCCGCCTCGTGCTCGTCGGAGGTCACCTCGAACACGGCCCGGAGCCGCTCCCGAACCTCCGGCCCGTACTCGTCCTCCCGGGCGGGGAACCAGCGCCGGTGGGCGGCGGCGACTTCGGGAGCGAACGACGCGGCGATCTCGCCCGGGTGGGGGTCGACGGTCAGTGGCGTCTCGGCGACGGCGGCGCCGGCGTCGGCCAGGCCGTCGAGGGCAGCCCGGAACCCGGCGGCCACCTCGGGGGCCAGCGAGGCCTCGGTCCACGGCACCGGCACT
>CAYGCW010000423.1:0-2115 GCA_964348465.1 uncultured Acidimicrobiia bacterium
AGCCCGTAGATGGCGGCAACGCCACCCGCGGCGAGGACGATGCCCCAGATCCAGTTCGCCGACGCCGCGTCGGTCTCCGTGAGCGCGATGAGGCCCGCGACGGAGCCCGCAGCACCGATGCCGAGGATCGGCAAGCCGCGGGCGGAGAACGACTCACGCCGCCGGAAGCTGAGCTCCATGAGTCCGGCGACCAGCAGCGCCGCGCCGGCGAAGAGCAGGACCCCGTATATCAGGTCGCGGCCCCCGAGGAAGTTGTCCCAGACGTGGTCGTTGCGGATCCACACCGCTCCGAAGATGTTCTCCCAGAAGCCGTGGTCGGGGGCGTCGTCGAGGCCCTCGACGATGACCTTGTCCGTGAACAGCTTCGCGAAGCCGAGCTTGGCGCCGCGGAGCACGAAGAAGGTGCCGAGGGTCACGATGAAGCTCGGCAGCGCCGTCTTCTCGACCAGCGTGCCGTTGGCGTACCCGATGGCGATGGCGAAGGCCAGGGTGAGGGGGATGCCGAGCGTCAGCGGGAGGCCGGCTCCGCCGAACTCGCCCACCTCCTTGACGAGCAGAACGACCAGCATGCCGGTGGCGCCGGTCATGGCGCCCGACGACAGGTCGAACTCGCCGCCGATCATCAGCAGCGCCACGGCCACCGACATGATCCCCAGCGTCGCCGACACGTCGAGGTAGTTGTTGACCCCCGCCGTGGTTCCGAAGACGTCGCTCACCCCCCAGAAGAACACCCAGATGACCGCGGCGCCGATGAGGGCGCCGATCTCGGGCTGGGTCAGCAGCCGCTGGATCGGGCCGCGGTAGGCGAGGCGCTCGTCCTGCGGTTCCGGCGCTGGGGCCGGCGCCTCCGTCACGGTGGCCGTCATCCCGTCACCCCTCTCATCTTTCCCATCTCCCGGCGCGTCTGTGGCATATAAGCACGAAGGGGCCGGGATTTCCGGCCCCTTCGCACATGTTCGTCATCTCGCCGAGCCCTAGCGGGTACCTGCCGCCACGAGCTCCTTGATCTGGGCGACGTTGCCGGTGTCCACGAAGCCCGGGCCGGTGAGGACCGGGGTCCCGCCGCCAACCGTGTTGAGGTTGGTGACGTTCAGGAACAGGGTGACGATCGTCAGGTACCCCTGGAGGTACTGCTGCTGGTCGATCGTGAAGGCGATGTCGCCGGCCTCGATGGCCGCGGTCACGTCCTCCGAGTTGTCGACGCCGCCGATCGTGCAGTCGCGGCCGGCGGTCTCGCAGGCCTCGACGGCGCGGAACGCCACGATCGGGCCGACGCCGAAGACGCCGTCGATGTCGGCGTCGGCGGCCAGCGCCGCGGCGATCGTGTTGATCTGCTCCTCGGGGTTCGTGTCCGGACCGACGAACTGGGTCACGACCTCGCCGTTGAACGTCTCACCGATACCCTGGCAGCGCTCCTCGAGACCGACGTTGCCCTGCTCCTGCTGCGCGCAGAGGACCTTGGTGACGCCGGCGTCGTTCATGCGGAGACCGGCGCCGCGGCCGGCGGCGATCTCGGTCTGCCCGATGTGGGTGATGGCGCCGATGCCCTGGTAGTCGTTCACGCCCGAGTTGAGCGTGACCACCGGGATGCCGGCTGCGACGGCTGCGCTCGCCGCGGGGGCGACGGCGGTCGGGTTGGCCAGCGAGACGCCGATGCCGGAGCTGCCGGCGGCGATCGCAGCCTCGATGTCAGACACCTGCTTGGACGGGTCGTTGAACGACGGGCTCCACACGCAGTTCACGCCGAGCGCGGCGCAGGCGTCCTCCATGCCCTTCTTCACGACGGACCAGAAGGTTCCGTCGTCGGAGTGGGTGACCATGTGGAACGTCAGGTCGCCGCCCTGGGTCAGGTCGACGGTGTCGGCCGTCGTGTCCGGCGTCGTGTCCGCCATCGTGTCGGCTACGGTCGTGCCGGTGTCACCGGCGGTGGTGGTGGTGTCTTCGCCCGAGTCGCCACACGCCGCGATCACGAGCAGCATGGCGGCCAGGACGGCCAGCCAGCGGAAGTGCTTCATAACGGATTCCTCCTCAAGTCCGCCCGGAAGCGCCCAGTCGGCCGAGATGCAGGTCGCTACACTGCAAGGCGGCTCTTGGAACGCTCCAAGATGGTGGAAA
>CAYGCW010000424.1:0-2106 GCA_964348465.1 uncultured Acidimicrobiia bacterium
GACCCTACCGGCGGTGATCTCGTACCCGGGGTGTCCGAACAGCACGTTCGCCAGCGTCGACTTGCCGGAGCCGTTGGGGCCCATCAGGGCGTGGATCTCTCCCCGCTCGACGGTCAGCGACACGCCCTTGAGGATCGCAGCGCCCTCGGCCGAGGCGTGCAAGTCTTCGATCTGGAGGAGGGGGCCGCTCATCGTCCCAAGCTTATTGCCGCCACCCCCGTACGGAAAGCCGGAGCCGGCCGGGCTACGCGGCCCGGCTCAGGCGGCGGCGAAGAGGTCGCCGGACTCGGGGCGGTCGCGAACGGGATCATCGTGACCCGCGCGGATCGCTTCGAGCTGAGCGTTGATGGCCAGGCCGTACAGGACGGCTATGGCCGCCAGGTACGCCCACAGCATCAGGCCGATGAACCCGGCCAGCGGTCCGTAGGTGTGTCCGAACCCGCTCGTGGTCTCCAGGTACTGCGACAGCAGCCAGGTGGCGCCGCCCCACAGCACGACGCCGACGGTGGCTCCGATGGCGAGCCAGTGGATGTCCGGCTGGCGACGGCGCGGGCTCCACTTGAAGAAGACCGTGATCGCCGCGACGGCCAGCGCGAAGCCCACCGGGACGTGTGCCCACCGCCACGTGTCGAGCCACGCGTCGTCCTGCGGGAACGAGCCGGTGATCGCGTCCCCGAAGGCGAGCAGCAGCATCGCCACCGACATGAGCACGCCTGCAGTGGCGGCCAGCGCGGTCGCGTGCGCGTATTTCCGCACCGAAGGCCGGTCCCGTTCGATCCCGTAGAGGCGGTTTGCGGCACGCTGGAGCTGGCCGACCCCGGTCACGCCGGAAACGGCGAGCGCGAGGCCGCCGAGGAGGATGACACCAGCCCGGTTCGGTCCATCGCCCTGGCGGTCGGCGTGCCGGAACGCGGTCCGCAGGACGTCACCGGCCGGTCCCGGTGCCACCTGGTCCACGGTGCCGATGAAGCGGTCGGTGAGCCAGTCGTAATCCAGCGCCGAGATGCTGGCCACGAGCACGATGACGGCAGGGATCAGCGCCAGCACGATCTGGAACGCCAGCGCCCGGGCATGGCTGAAACCGTCGGAGCGCCGCAGGCGCAGGAAGCCGTCCCGCAGCAGCGGCCACCAGCTCTCGCCGCGCAGGTAGCGGACGGGACGATCGGCGCGGCGGCCGGCGACCTCGGGCACCGGGTTGGCGTTGCTCATCCTTGTTCCTCCGGAACCATCACCACCAGAGCTTCGGGCACGACGTCGAACGCGAGCCGGGTGGTGGGCGGCCGCTCTTCGCCGTCGATCTCGTAGGGCACGGGCCGGCCGAGATCCACTTCGATCCGCTCGCCGCAGCTGCGATCGATGCGGGAGTCGGTGCGGCCGAGCAGGACGGCGCCGGCTGCCGCCACCCAGTCCCACACGCCGTCCACTGCCACCCAGAGGACGTCGAGCCGGCCATCGGTCGGGTCGGCGTCGGGGAACACGCGCAAGTCGGCCTGAACCTTGCCGACGTTGCCGACGAGAACGCTCGTGAAGTGACCTTCGGCGATCGTCTTGCCATCCACGCGCACCCGCATCGGGTCGTTGGGGTCCCGCAGGTGCCGGAGCCCCGAGGCCACGTAGGCCAGCGATCCGATGCGGTTCTTCCACTTGCGGGGGGCGTCGGCGATCATCCGGGCGTCGAAGCCGACGCCGGCCATGACGGCGAATGCCTCGCCGTTGACCCGCCCTACGTCGAGGTGGCGCCGGCGGCCGCCACAGGCGTTGGCGACGGCCCGTGCGGGGTCCTCGGGGATGCCGAGGTTGCGGGCCAGCAGGTTGCCGGTCCCGGCCGGGACGATCGCCAAGGGGATGCTCGTGCCTGCCAGTGCCTCGGCACACGCCCGAACGGTGCCGTCGCCGCCACAGGCGATGACGAGGTCGGCGCCGGCCTCGATGGCGGCGGCCGTCTGCCCGGCGCCGGGATCGTCGGCCGAGGTCTCATGCCAGGTGGCATCGACTCTCTGCTCCGCGAGGGCGGCAGCGACGGCGTCGCGCAGGTCGGCGCCCGCGCCGACGGGGTTCACGACGACGGCAGGGTGGGCGATGCGCGTGATCATGCCGCCACCTCCA
>CAYGCW010000425.1:0-2105 GCA_964348465.1 uncultured Acidimicrobiia bacterium
TCAGCACCGGCGCCTCGCGGCTGATCCGCTTCGGCGTGCCGGTGATGAAGCGGTCGGCCACCAGGTCGACCGCCATCACCACCGGCCGACCGGCCATGCCGTCGATGAGCTCGAGGAGACGCTCGGGGCGGGGTAGTGCCGGCGGCTCGGTCACTGGCGAGGGGGTTCCTGGCAGTCGGAGGGTCCGGCGCCGCGATGGGCGCCCCGGGGCTTCGGCTCAGGGCGACGGGGTGCGCAATGATGTTCGCGACCCCATCGCATCGGACTGGCCATCGTCGTTCGGGCTCTGTCGCCGGCGCTCGGGACGGCAAATCCTATCCGACGGGAGCCGGCCGACGCCAGGCCTCCGTTGGCGTGCTGCGCCGGTCTCTCCGTCGCCGCGCGGCGGAGACGATGCGATCCCGCCCGCCAGCCGTCCGCGGGCATCTGCAGGTGACGCCGTGAGGCCGCTGAGAGGGGCAGGCTAGACTGTCGACGTGTCGCTGCCGGCCGAGGCCCTGCGCCGCCGGATCCGGGCTCACGGTCCGATCCCGTTCGCCCGCTTCATGGAGGAGGCGCTGTACGGCGAGGGCGGCTACTACCGTGGCGCCCGGTCGCCGATCGGCCGCCGCGGCGACTACGTCACCGGGTCCTCCTACTCGCCGCTGTTCGGACGCGCGACGGCGCGCATGCTCGGCCGGCTGGACGCTGCCCTGGGCCGGCCGGCGGAGCTGCTCGAGGCCGGCTTCGGCGGCGGCCAGCACCTGCGCGCGGTGCTTGCGGCGGGCGGCCCGCCGCGGCGGCTGCGGGCCTGGGATCGAGTGGCGCGGCCGACCCCCGCAGGGGTGGAGCGTGTGGAGCGGCTCGAGGAGGTGGCGCCCGGCGAGATCGAGGGCCTCGTCTTCTCCTACGAGCTGTTCGACGCCCTGCCGGTCCACCGGCTGGTCGGGCGCGCCGCCGGCCCCCCGGGCGAGCTGCGGGTCGGCCTCGACGACGATGGGCGCTTCGCCTGGGTGGAAGGGGCCCTGTCGCGCGACGACCTGGCTTCCCTGCTGCCGGACGGGCTGTGCCTCGAGCCCGGACAGATCGCCGATCTCTCCCCCGACTGGGCGCCGCTGCACCGGCGGCTGGCCGAGCGCCTCGGCCGCGGCCTCCTGGTGACCTGCGACTACGGCTTCGAGGCCCGCCGGCTGCTCGACCCCCGCGTCCGCCGCCACGGCACCCTGGCGTGCTACCGCCGCCACCGCGTGCACCGCGATCCCCTGCGCCAGGTCGGTGAGCAGGACCTCACGGCGCACGTCGATTTCGATGCTCTGCGGCGGGCCGGCGAGGAGGCCGGGCTGACGACCGTGGCGTTCACCCGCCAGGCGCTCTGGCTCACCGCCTGCGGTGTGTTCGAGGGGCTGGCGGAGGCCGGCCGCAGGACCCGCGAAGAGGCGCGAACGCTGCTCGACGGCGCCGGCATGGGCGAGGAGATCCGGGTGCTCGTGCAGGCGCGCGGCGTCGACGTCGCGACGCTCTGGGAAGCCGCCATCCTGGGTGGCGCCGGCTGACGGAAAGCCCCCCCCGGACCCTGCCCGCGGCGGCGCTTTCTTGACAGTCCAGGGGCGCCCGGTAGAATGCGCGGGTTGCGGCCAGCGGCGGGTTTCTGAAGGCGGCGCACCAGCTTCCGAACGCGGTGGAAAACTACCTCCCCATCCTGGTGTTCTGCGTCATCGCGGCGCTTTTTCTGGTGGCGTCGCTGCTCGCCGCCCGCCTGCTCCGTCACGCCGGCTCGGGCCGCACCAGCCGCGAGCCGTACGAGTGCGGCAACGAGCCCGAGAGCTTCGCTCACGACCATCGCTTCTCGATTCGCTACTACCTGATCGCGGTGCTGTTCGTGGTCTTCGACGTCGAGACCATCTTTCTGTTTCCGTGGGCGGTGATGTTCGACCAGCTGGCCCTGTTCGGATTCATCGAGATGGTGGTCTTCCTGTTCATCCTCATCATCGGCTACGTCTACGTCTGGAACCGGGGGGCGCTCAATTGGGCGTGATGGATTCCCAGGTCCTCACCACGACCTACGACAAGATCTTCAACTGGGCACGGCGCTCGGCCATCTGGCCGATGCAGTTCGGCCTCGCCTG
>CAYGCW010000426.1:0-2097 GCA_964348465.1 uncultured Acidimicrobiia bacterium
TGATCTCGAGCGTGTAGTCCTGGCCGGGGTCGGGGTTGATCCAGAAGTTGAAGTAGAGCGCGTCGCTCAGGTCGGTCGGGCTGGTGCGCCCGAACCCGCCGAAGAAGCCCGGGACCCCGCCGGAGCCCCAACCGGTCTCGAGGGAGAACGAGCCGGTGGTGTCGGGGGGCAGGTCGGTGGCGTTGGGGCCGATGCCGCCGCCGCCCACCGAGCCGCCGAACGTGAACCAGCCGTTGCCGAACGGGTCGCCGTGCTCCATGTCGTCGAACACGACCTCGGTCGACGCGGCCAATGCCACGGGCGGCGCGATCGGTAGCACGACGAGGAGCGATGCCGCCAGCACCAGCGAGACGCCCAACCAGCCAACGCGACGCTTCCCAATCGAGAGTGTGGTGGTCATCCGCTCCCTCCTCTGCCCGAACGTAGCCCGAACGTAGCCTGGCAGCGCCCAATGTGAGAGCGCTCCCACCGAACCCTAAACGGTGACTGAACGCGCGTCAACTGGACACGCATGGCATCGGCCATCGCCCGGGCCGGCCGGCACGAGCAGTTCGGCCTACCCTCGTGGCAGCCGCCCCCCGGGGAAGCAGCGATGTGCGTCTCGATGGCGCCGGCGGAGTTCCGGCGCACGATCGTCTACGCGGGCGAAGCGCGCCGCAACGGTGAGGTCGTCCACGTGGCCGGCTACCAGAACACCGTCAGCAACCTGGCGCGCCAGCCGGCGACTCGCTGGTGGCGCCGGCTGCGCCGGCCCCCGGCCGGCAATGCGATGATCCTGCACTTCCCGGCCGTGGCGGGCACGATGACCCAGGACAACGTCGTCGCCACCGACGGCCTGCCGCACCTCCTCACCGACATGCTGGTGGCGCTCAGCCCACCGGTCGCCACCGCGGCCCCGGGACTCGGCCGCCCGGCGCAGGTCGACCACGTCGAAGTGTTCGAGAGCGGGATCTACACGGTGGTGCTGGCCTCGGACGCCCGTGCCATCCCCGGCGCCCTGGACCAGGTCCCCGAACACAAGCGGCCGGCGCTCAACCCGGCCCTGTTCGACTGGTACGAGGCGACGTTCCCCGGCTGGCCGGTGGCGCTGTGCTGCTTCGCCACCGCCGATGCAGCCCGGGCCGACCCGATGCTCTGGTGGTTTCGGCCCGCGTACCCGGAGTGGCTGTTCGCGCCCGCCGTGGACGCCCACGATGGCAACCCGCCCCGGCTGCACGACGAGGTCGCCGTGGACCACTGGGTCATCGCCGGCTCCGACCGGATGCACCGGACTGCGGGGCTGCCCGTCACGTACCGCGGCCGGATCCCCGCCGAGGTGCGGACCTTCCTTCCCGACCGCGTGATCGGTCGGCACTTCGCCACGACGATGCCGAACGCCGACTTCGTCCTCCCGGTCGACGCCGTGCGCAGCGGCCGGGCCGAGCCGGAACGGCGCTTGCTGGCGGCTGTCTGACATGGCCGCCTGGTTCGGACGGTCGCTCGGCACCAAGCTGTTCGGCGTCAAGCGCCGGTCCCGGCGGCTGCGATCGGCGCTGGAGCGAGCCGCCGCCGGCAGCGCCCTCGCCACCAGCCGGGCGTCCGACCCCGAGTCGGCCGCCCACCACGACGGCGCCCGAGCCGCCTACGTGGCTGCGCTCGGCCGCCTCTCGGGCGGGCCCGAGTCGCCGCCGGCCGTGCCACCCGACGACGCCGCCCTCCGGCGGGCCTGGCAGCACGGCTACGCCGCCGCCAACGATCACGCCCGACGGATGATCGACGAGATCGTCTAGAGCACGAGCCACGCCGCCAGCAGCGCCGCCGAGTTGATCCCGGCGTGCGCAACGATCGGCGCGGCCAGGCTGCCTGCCCGCAGGCGCAGCACGGCGAAGAACGCCCCGCCGAGCGCAGTGAACCCCACCGCCGCCCCCACGGCCGCCGCCCGCCCCAACGCCGCCCCGGCCAGGTCGTTCACGTCGAGCAGCTCGAGCGTCGGCCGCACGTGCCAGAGGCCGAACACCAGCGACGACCCGGCCACCGCCGCCACCCGCCCTTGCCACCGGGACCACGCCGCCAGCAGCGCGCCCCGGAACGCCACCTCCTCGAGAACCACGGTGCCGA
>CAYGCW010000427.1:0-2090 GCA_964348465.1 uncultured Acidimicrobiia bacterium
GCGTTCCTCCAATTCGGCGGCGATCCGAGCGAAGGCGTTGCGGGCCAGCAAACCCTTGTAGCGCTCGCGGATGCCTTGCAGGACGGCGGCGAGCACGGCGGCACTCCGTGCCTCCGTGAGGAGCCGGCCGGTGTCGCGGAGAACCACGTTCTCGGGCCCGAAGCTCTCCTCCCCAATCTCGTCCCGCACCAGCCGCAGCAGCGCACGGACCCGACGCAGCGCTTTTCTCGCCTCGTGAACAGCCACGTCGCGGTCGGAGCCCTCGGCCAGATGAGCGATGCCGAAGTCGAGCTGGTCGAGACACATCCGGCGGACACCGGCGTGCAAAGGCTCAGCGCGACTGAGACGTAGCTTGGGCGCCTTGCGCGCCGAGATCGGGCGACGGGCCGGCGCCGGTTGATGCTCCTTGGGGTCGCCTCGCTCCCCCGGCGGCGAGGGCGGGGATTGCTCCCGCGGGCCGGCCTGCTGCACCGGAGCGTCGACCCACGGCGGAGCCCCGCCGGTACGAAGATCGATCACCACCCGCTTCTCGTGCGGCGGCTCGATATGCCAACGGCGCGCCGGGCGCTCCCCAGCCATGCACTCAAGATACCGGTGCGGCCGCCGCGGTGCCGAGCCGAGGGCCGCACGGACCGCCTTCGCCGCTGTCGTCCGGGCCGGTTCACGGGCCGCGCAGGGTGAGGATTTCGCCTCCTGCGGCCCCTCCCCGGGTACGCTCCACCACCCAGGGAGAGGAGCACCGTGCACGGGAACGCGGTACGGATCGTGCATCACGACCTCGACGGGATGCTGGGGTTCTGCCGGGCCCGGCTCGGCCTGGCGGTGACTCGAAGCTGGCACCGGGCGGCCGACGACGGGGGCGCCCTGCTCGCTCTGGGACCCGGCGGCGCCGAGGTGGAGGTCCAGAGCCTGGGTGAGCTGGCGGACCCGGCCGGGCCCCCCGCCAACCTCGAGTTGAGCATCGAGGTGGACGACGGCGACCAGGTGCACCGCAAGCTAGCAGCGGCGCGGGTACCCATCGCGCGGGGGCTGGTGGACGACCCATGGGGGCACCGCTCCTTCGGCATCGACGATCCTGGCGGACTGCGGATCTGGGTGTATCAGGTCGTGACGTGACGGCCGGCGGTGGATGGCTACTGTTCCCGACCGTGACCGACCGGTACACCCACGGCCATGACGAGAGCGTGCTGAGCAACCATCGGCGCCGCACCGCCGAGAACTCAGCGGGCTACCTCCTGCCGCACCTCGGGGCGGGACAATCCCTACTCGATGTGGGCTGCGGTCCCGGCACCATCACCGCCGACCTCGCCATGCGGGTAGCGCCGGGCGAGGTGGTCGCCGTCGACAACGTCACCTCCATCCTCGAGGAAGCCCGCCGGGAGGCCGCGGCGCGGGGGATCGAGAACATCCGGTTCGACATGCAGAACGCCTACGCGCTCGATTTCGACGACGACACCTTCGACGTGGTCCACGCCCACCAGCTCCTCCAGCATCTCAGCGAGCCGTTGAAAGCCCTTTCGGAGATGAAGCGGGTATGCCGGCCCGGCGGGATCGTGGCGATCCGCGACGTCGACTATGGCGCTATGACCTGGTACCCGGCCGATCCGCTGCTGGAGAAGTGGCGCAACCTGTACCGGACCCTGGCGCGGGAGAACAACGGCGATCCGGATGCCGGTCGACGGGTCATGGCCTGGGCCCACCAGGTCGGCTTTGCGACCGTGGAACCGTCGGTCGGTGTGTGGTGTTTCGCCACCCCGGAGACGCGGGCGTGGTGGGGAGGGCTGTGGGCGGAGCGGACCACCGGCACCGCCATCGCCCGCCAGGCCCTCGAGGGAGGGCACGCCACCCGGGCCGAGCTGGAACAGATGGCCGCGGCGTGGCGCCGCTGGGTCGACGACCCGGATGGGTGGTTCTCGGTGGTCCACGGCGAGGCCATCTGCCGCCCCTGACTGTCGGAGTGGCGCCGCGAGGGGGTGGCGTCCGCGCCGGTTGGGTGTCATAGGCGGCCGATACTATCGAACGTATGTTCGATACAGTTGTGGAAGAGGTTTCAATTGATGCCTGGGAGTCGCTGCTGCTCCGCCAGGAGG
>CAYGCW010000428.1:0-2078 GCA_964348465.1 uncultured Acidimicrobiia bacterium
AAGCGCTGGTCAGCGGGGTGGCTCACGACACCTCCGAGGCCAAGGTCACGATCGTCGACGTGCCGGACCAGCCGGGGGTGGCGGCGCAGGTCTTCGAGCGCCTGGCCGAGAAGAAGGTCAACGTGGACGTCATCGTGCAGAACGTGTCGAGCGCCGGCCAGACCGACATCTCATTCACCGTTCCTCGCGCCGCCGCCGGCCTCGCCCGGACCGTGGCCGAGGAGATCGCTCTGGGCCTGGGAGCCGGCGCCGTCGACGTCGACGCGGGGATCGGCAAGGTGTCGCTGGTGGGGGCGGGAATGAAGTCCGAGCCGGGGGTTGCCGCGCGGGTCTTCCGCGCTCTTGCCGACGCCGGCATCAACATCGAGATGATCTCGACCTCGACGATCCGCATCTCCTGCATCATCCGCGAGGAGCGCGTCGCCGAAGCGGTGGCCGCGCTCGCCGATGAGTTCGGCCTCGGGTCCGAAGGGAAGGAGCGGAGCTGAGCCCTCAGGTCGCCATCGTCGGCGCCACCGGCCTGGTGGGCCGCACCATGCGGTCGATCCTCGAGCAGCGTGACTTTCCGCTGAGCGCGCTCCGCCTCATGGCTTCTTCCCGCTCCGCCGGCCGGATCGTCTCGACCCGCTGGGGCGACGTCGTGGTCGAGGATCTGGCGACCGCGGATCCGCGCGGCGTCGACATCGCCCTGTTCTCCGCCGGCGCGGCCCGGGCGCGGAAGTTCGCTCCCGCCTTCGCCGCAGCCGGCGCGGTGGTGATCGACAACTCCTCGGCTTTTCGCCGCGTCGACGAGGTTCCGCTCGTCGTCGCCGGCGTCAACGACGACGCGGCGCGCCGGCACCGGGGCATCATCGCCAATCCCAACTGCACGACGATGACCCTGCTGATGGGCGTCGCCCCGCTCGATCGAGCCGCGGGCATCAAGACGATGATCGCCACGTCGTACCAGTCGGTCTCGGGCTCGGGTTCCGCCGGCATCGACGAGCTGATGCGCCAGAATCGAGCCCTCGGCCGGAGCGTCGACGCCCTGCGCCGCGGCGGCTGGGAGGATCCCGGGTCGGCCGTCTACGCCCGGCCGATCGGCTGGAACGTGGTGCCGCTGGCCGGCGAGCCGGAAGAGGACGGTTACACCTCGGAGGAGTGGAAGCTCGTCCACGAGACCCGCAAGATCCTGGCCCGGCCCGACATCGCCGTCGAGCCGACCTGCGTACGGGTGCCGGTGGTGACCGGTCACGGCGTGAACGCCACCGTCTGGCTCGACCGGCCGATGGACGTCGACGAAGCGCGGCGGCTGATCGCCGAAGCTCCCGGCGTCGAGCTCTGGGACGAGGCGGTGCCGACGCCCCTCGACGCGGCGGGCGGCGACCACGTGCTGGTGGGGCGGCTGCGCCGGACCACCGGCACGCCGGGCGGCATCAGCCTGTGGACCGTGGGCGACAACCTGCGCAAGGGCGCCGCCCTCAACGCGGTCCAGATCGCCGAGCTGCTCGCGAGCGGCTGAGGGTTCGCCCGCTACCCCCGCCGGGGCGGAGTCCGCGCCGCCAATCGCCTGCGGCCGCTCCTGCGCTCGCTCGACGGGAACGGACAGGTACGAGTCCGCATGCTCGGCACGAACGGTTCTGCACACCAAGGCGGTGCGCCACCCCGTTCTCCGGGGACCCCACGACCCCTCAAGGCGGCTTCACCCGGCACTAGACCCTATAGAACGACCGATCCATCCGATCGCGATCCGCGGGTTACCGTGGAGGTCGGAGACCTAACCGCGGCAGAGCCGCAAGCGAAGGAGGGATCGGCCATGGCAGACGCTATCAGCCATGTAGGACTGGACGTGCACCAGGCGGAGATTGCCGTTGCATTGTTGCCGCCAGGCGGGCATCAGCCCGAGGAGTTTCGGGTGGGTGGAGACGCTCGAGGCGTGGGCAAGCTGATCCGCCGGCTGAGGAAGCTGGGCGGCGGTGTGGAGTGCGCCTACGAGGCGGGTCCGTGCGGGTACGCGCTACAGCGCCAGCTCGAGGAGTCGGGGATCGCCTGCGTGGTGGTGGCCCCGTCGCTGATTCCGGTCAAGCCGGGCGAGCGGA
>CAYGCW010000429.1:0-2060 GCA_964348465.1 uncultured Acidimicrobiia bacterium
TGCGAACGATGAAGAGGTTCTCGCCGCTGCCCTCGGCCACGTAGCCATGGGAGTTGAGCATGATCGCCTCGTCGTAGCCCGCCCGCACCGCCTCGGTCTTGGCGAGGATGCTGTTGAGGTAGCCGCCCGTCCCCTTGGCGTTGGGGATGAGCATGCTCTGGTCGATGCGGCGCCACGACGACACCGTGCACCGGATGCCGTTGGCGAGGCCCTCCTCGCCCAGGTAGGCCCCCCACTCCCAGGTGGCGATGATGGCATGGACGTCGGCGCCGGCCGGGTTGAGCCCGATGCTGCCGAGGCCGTAGAAGACCAGCGGCCTGATGTAGCCGGCGCGCAGCTCGTTGGCGGCGAAGGTCTCGAGCGCCGCCTTCGAGAAGTCGTCGGCGTGCCACCGCAGCGGGATCCCGTACGCCTTGGCTGATTGAATGAGGCGCGTCATGTGGTCGCCGAGGCGGAAGATGGCGGGCCCGTCCTCGGTCTCGTAGGCGCGGATGCCCTCGAAGACCCCGGTCCCGTAGTGCAGTCCGTGGGCGAGGACGTGGAACTTGGCGTCGTCCCAGGGGACGAGGTCGCCGTCCATCCAGATGTATTTGGTGGGTTGCATGGTCCTCCTATGTTGGCACCTTTGGGGTGGGTGTGGCGATTTGCGGGGACCGGCGGGGCGCTCAGTCCACCGAGTCGCCTACCAGGTGCCGGGCGTGCCAGTCGAGCACGACCTCGAACCGCTCCTTTCGATGCCGGGGCTTGCCGGATCGGCTCAGCTCGTGGCCTTCGCCGGGGAACCGCACCATCTCGCTGGTGACGCCGCAGTACTGGAGGATCGTGAACAGCTGCTCGGCCTGCTCGATGGGGCACCTCCAGTCGTTCTCCGAGTGGAGAACGAGCGTAGGCGTGTCGATCCGGAACGCGTGCGCCAGCGGGCTGGCGCTGCGGTAGGTCTCCTCTCCCTCGGGCAACTCGGCGCCCAGGTACATCTTCGGGAAAGAGGGGCCGATGTCGGCGGTGCCGAAGAACGAGGGGAAGGCCGTGAGCGCCCGCTCGACGATCGCCGATCGGAAGCGGTCCTCGAGAGCCAGCAGCCGGGTGGTGGCGAAGCCGCCGTAGGACCCGCCCATGACGCCGATGCGGTCCGGGTCGAGGCGAGGGAAGCGCTCGAGCGCCGCGTCGATGCACGTCCGCAGGTCCCGCAAGTCGGGGGGCTCGGCCTCGGGCCACCGCCCGACCACTGCCCGTGCGTAGTCCCGACCCCGGCCCGACGAGCCGCGCGGGTTGCAGGCAACGACGCCGTAGCCGGCGCCGGCGTACACCTGGAACTCGTCGAAGAACCCGTATCCGTACTGGCTGGCCGGGCCGCCGTGGATGTTGAGCAGCAGGGGAAAGGGGCCGTCGCCCGGAGGCAGGTAGGCCCAGCCGTCGACCTCGACTCCGTCGCTGTGGAACGTGAACGGCTGCGGGTCGGCGAGGGCCACGTCGGTGCGGAAGTCCTCGTTGAGCGACGTCAGGCGCCGCTCCTGGCCTTCCTCCCACCACCACAGCTCCCCGGGGTCGGTGGGCGTGGTCGCGGTGAAGGCGAACGCCCGGCCGTCCGGCCGGGCGGCGATGCCGGTGATGGCCCGCGGGCCGCCGAGAACGCTTTCCGTGGTGCCGGACGCGTCGACCCTGACCACCTCCAACCGTCCTCCGTCTTCGACGACCGACAGGAACGAGCCGTCGGCCAGCCATTGCGGGCCGGCGGGCGCGACCGGCGGGGCGCCGGGGAACACGTCGCGGTCCAGCTTGCCGGTGAGGTCGGCGAGGCTGCCGTCCGCCTCGACGCGGTAGACGGTGCCCACGTCGGGCCACGCCCACGGGTCGGGCCGGCCGTATACGTGAAGTCGTCCGGCGGGGTCGTAGCCGACCCACGCCCAGCCGCCCATCTCGACGAGCGGCTCGGCGGCGCCGCCGGCGGTGGGCACGGCGAACACGCCCGTGCCCGGCTCGAGCCCGCGCCGGTCGTGGCGGGCCGACAGGAACGCCACCCGCGTCCCTCCCGGCTCCCAGGCGACGCAGAACTCGTTGAA
>CAYGCW010000430.1:0-2057 GCA_964348465.1 uncultured Acidimicrobiia bacterium
CGGTGGTCGCCGTATCATTAAAAAATGTCGGTGCGCTGCTCGAGGCTGCGGTTGAGCTGCGAGACCGCGATAATCGGGATGTGCAGCTCCCTGGCCAGGGTCTTGAGGGAGCGGCTGATGTCGGCGATCTCCTGCTGGCGGTTCTCCGACCGGCCCGGGCCCTGCATGAGCTGCATGTAGTCCACGATCACCAGCGAGAGGCCCCGCTGGCGCACGAGGCGCCGGCACTTGGCCCTGATCTCGGTGACGGTGAGCGCCGCCGAGTCGTCCACGAAGATCGGCGCCTGATAGAGCTTGGCGGCGGCATGGCTGAGCTTCTGCCAGTGGCCGGGGCTGAGATCGCCGGTGCGCAGCTTGTGAGAGTCGACGCGGGCGTGGGAGCACAGCAGCCGCTGCACCACTTCCTCGCGGCTCATCTCCAGCGTGAAGATCGCCACCGGTGACCCTTCTCCGGCAACGTTGTTGGCGATGTTGATGGCGAGGGCGCTCTTGCCCATGCTGGGCCGCGCCGCCACCACCACCAGGTTGGCCGGCTGGAGGCCGGCGAGCTTGCGGTCGAGGTCGTGGAAGCCGGTGGCGAGGCCGGTGACGTGGGAGCCCCGCGCCCCCATCTCCTCCGCAGTCTCCAGGGTCTGGTTGAGGAGCTGGTCGATGGGCGCCAGGCCGTCCCCGACCCGCCGCTCGGCGACGTTGAAGACCACCTGTTCGGCGTGGTCGAGAACTTCGGCCACGGCGCGGGTGGTGTCCATCGCCAGGTCGCCGACCTGGCCGCCGGCCCGCATCAGCCGCCGCCGCAGGCTGTGCTCCTCCACCACCGACGCGTAGTAGTCGATGTTCGACGTGGTCGGAACGGTGTCGAGCAGCGTGGTCAGGTACGGCACCCCGCCGAGCCGATCGAGAGCTCCCGTGCGCCGCAGCTGGTCGGCGACCGTGATGGCATCGATCGGCTGGTTGGCGTCGAACAACTGCGCCACCGCCGCGAACACCGTCTGGTGGGCGGGCTTGTAGAAGTCCTCGGCGTGGAGCCGCTCCAGAGCGCTGTTGGCGGCATCCTGGGAGAGCATCACCGCTCCCAGGACCGACTCCTCCGCCTCGACGTTGTGCGGAGGAACCCGAGCCGCGGCCCGCTGCCCTTCGACCTGGATCGTCATGCGCTCAAGCCGGTATCACATCCAACGTCACTGAGAACTCGACCTCGGGATGGGGATGCAGCCTCACGTCGTGCAGGCCGATCTCCTTTATCGGGGCGCCGACGTCGATGAACCTGCGCTCGACCTCGACGCCGGTGAACTTCTTGATCGCCTCGGCGACGTCGCCCGGCCCGATCGAGCCGAACAGCTTGCCTTCGTCGCCGGCTCTGGCCGCCACCACCACCCGGGTGCCGACGAGGGCCTGGGCGAGGTTCTCGGCCTCCTGCTTGACCTTGCGCTCGTGCTCGATGCGAGCTTGGCGCATCGCCTCGGCCTGCCGCAGCGAACCCGGCGTGGCCTTCACGGCCAGGGACTTCGGCACCAGGTAGTTGCGGGCGTACCCGTCGGCGACGTCGAGCACGTCGCCTTTGTGCCCGAGGTCGGGCACGTCCTTGGTGAGGATCACCTTCACGATCGCTACCTCCGCGGCCCGGACTGGACGCCCGTCACCACGTACGGCAGCAGCGCCATCTCCCGGGCGTTCTTGATGCCGCGCGCCACCTCGCGCTGGTGCTGCACGCAGTTGCCGGTGACCCGCGACGAGCGGATCTTCGCCCGGTCGGACATGTACTTCCGCAGGAGCGCCGTGTCCTTGTAGTCGACGTAGTCGATCTTGTTGGCGCAGAAGTAGCAGACCTTCTTCTTGACCCGCTTGGTGGCGTCGGGCTTCCGCCGCCTCCTCCGGGTGCTTGCCTTGGCCTTACGTGCCATGTGTCGTCTCCTCCAGAATCCTCAGAACGGCGCCTCGTCGGGGCCGAAGTCCGTGCGGGCGACCGGAGCCGCCGGGCGGCTCGCGGCGCCGGCGCCGGCCCAGTCGCTGCCGCCCCGCGGGGTGCGGGTCACCTGAGCCGTCGCCCAGCGCAGGGA
>CAYGCW010000431.1:0-625 GCA_964348465.1 uncultured Acidimicrobiia bacterium
CAGCCCGGATCAGCAGTGCTGGCCACCGGCGTCCACCGCGGGTTCATCGCTCCCAATCTCGAGGTCGCCGTGCTAGGCGAGCAAGAGATCGCCGGACGCCGCCGCGCCCACCGTCACGTCGCCGTCCGCCGCGCCGGGGTGGCCGCCGGGCCCGGCTACCGCGACCTCACGCCCGGCGACTACGTCGTCCACCACCGGCACGGCATCGGTCGCTTCGAGGGCCTGGTCACCCGCACCGTGGCCGGTGTCGAACGCGACTACCTGCTGATCCGGTACGCCGGGGAAGACCGGCTCTACGTGCCCACCGACCAGCTCGCCGCGGTCGCTCGTTACACCGGAGGCGAGGCGCCGCGCCTCTCGAGGATGGGCGGCAGCGACTGGGCGGAGACGAGGAGCCGGGTTCGCAAAGCGGTGGCGATGGTCGCCGAACGGGTGGTGGATCTGCACCGTCGGAGGGCAGTGGCCCGCGGCCATCCCTTCGGCGTCGACACGCCGTGGCAGCAGGAGCTGGAGGCGTCCTTCCCGTTCGAGGAGACCATCGACCAGCTCGCCGCCATCGCAGATGTCAAGAACGACATGGAGGCGATCCAGCCGATGGACAGGCTCGTGTTCGGCGACGTCGGCT
>CAYGCW010000431.1:635-2052 GCA_964348465.1 uncultured Acidimicrobiia bacterium
GTGGCGCTGCGGGCCGTCTTCAAAGCCGTCCAGGATGGCAAGCAGGCCGCTGTGCTGGTGCCGACGACGCTGCTCGCCCAGCAGCACCACCAGACGTTCACGGAGCGCTTCGACGCGTTCCCGATCAGAACCGAGATGCTGAGCCGGTTCCTCACCGCTGCCCAGCAGCGGCGGGTGGCCGAAGGCCTGGCTTCGGGGGAGGTCGACGTTGTCATCGGCACCCACCGGCTGCTCAGCGAGGACGTCGAGTTCAAGGACCTGGGCCTGCTGGTGGTCGACGAGGAGCAGCGCTTCGGCGTCGCCGCCAAGGACAAGATCAAGCAGCTCCGTACGTCGGTGGACGTGGTCACGCTCACCGCCACGCCGATCCCGAGAACCCTGGAGATGGCGCTCACCGGGGTGCGAGAGGTCTCCCATATCCGCACCCCGCCCGAGGACCGCCATCCGATCCTCACGTATGTCGGTCCCTTCGACGAGCAGGCGGCGTCGGCCGCCATCCGCCGCGAGTTGCTGCGGGAGGGTCAGGTCTTCTACGTGCACAACCGGATCGCCACGATCGACGCCGCCGTCGGCAGGCTGCAGTCGCTGGTACCCAACGCCCGGTACGCGGTTGCGCACGGGCGGATGAGCGAGGGGCGGCTGGAGCAGATCATGCTGGACTTCTGGAACGGCGAGTACGACGTGCTGGTCGCCACGACGATCATCGAGTCCGGTCTCGACCTGCCGCAGGTGAACACGCTGATCGTCGAGCGGGCCGACCTCCTCGGGCTCGCCCAGCTCTACCAGCTGCGGGGGCGGGTGGGCCGGTCGAGCCAGCGGGCGTACGCCTACCTGTTTCACCCGCCGGAGCAGCACCTGACCGAGGACGCCTACCGCCGTCTGGAGGCGATCGGCGAGTACAGCGACCTGGGCTCGGGGTTCGAGCTGGCCATGCGAGATCTGCAGATACGCGGGGCCGGCAGCATCCTCGGCGAGGTGCAGTCCGGCCACATCGCCGCCGTGGGCTTCGATCTGTACGCCGACCTGGTCGCGGAGGCCGTCGCGGAGCTGAAGGGCGACGGCGGCGAGCGTGAGGCGCCGCCGGAGGTCCGCATCGACCTGCCCGTCGACGCGCACCTGCCGGACGACTACGTGGCCGAGCAGGGGGCGCGCCTGGAGGCGTACCGCAGCCTGGCGATGGCCTCCACCCAAGAAGCGGTCGACGAGGTCGTGGCCGAGTGGGCCGACCGCTACGGCGATCCGCCGCCCGAGGCTGAGGCGCTCATCGACGTGGCCCGGCTCCGCGCCGAGGCACTGCGGGTGGGGGTGACCGAGGTCGTCAAGCTCCGTCACGAGATCCGCATGGCGCCGGTGCGGCTCAGTCAGGCCCAGGAGGTCCGGCTGGAACGGCTGGCGCCGCGGGCGGTGCTGCGGCCCG
>CAYGCW010000432.1:0-2025 GCA_964348465.1 uncultured Acidimicrobiia bacterium
TGCCGGCTTTGCTCCCGCCCAGCAGGCCGTCGGCATCGGCGCGGCGCGAGGCTCCATAGAGGTTCAGCCAGAGGTCGGCACGCTCGCCCAGGCGCAGGATGGAATAGAAGAGTCGGCCGCGGCGCTCACCGCCGAAGAACACTTCCACGATCGCCGCCGCGATCGAGATGGGGGACAGCGTCAGGTCGATGACACCGTCGAGGAAGAGCTTGAGCTGTAAGAGCAGCAGGTCACGAATGATGACCCAGCGCGAAACTCCCCGGCCATACGCCATCCTGTCTCTCCTCGCCTGGACAGACTTTCTCGGTCCCATTTGCCGCAATACACCCCGACGCCCCGCCACTGTCAAGACGGCGGAGTGCCGGTCGGCGGCGGCCTCACTAGAGAAGCTGCAGAACGAGACGCTCCATCGACCGCAGGCGGCCTCGGAGCAGCAAGGAGCGGAGCGGGGCGCGCCCCGATCGCGACGCGCCCCGCGGCCCTCCTAACTGCAGGCGGGCAATCCCGGCGGGAAGCTCGAATTGAAGGTGTTGCCGCTCCAGCAATTGCCGATGCCGGAGCCGTCCCAGAGCAGATCGACTCCCGGCAATGGGATAGGGAGGGGCGGTGGCGCCGCGCCGTTCCCAGTGACCTGGTTGTCCGTCACCTCCACGCCGTCGGGGTTCGGCTCGATGTCGGCGAACGCCTCCGGCGGCAGTCCGGCCAGGACGCCGAGGAGAAGCGTGCTCCCCACGCCGATTCCGACGAAGTCGTTCCCATGCACGGCGTTGCCGTGGACCTGAGTCTGATCCGACCCCACCACCAGGATGCCCGAGCCCGACGGGACCGCGGCGGCCAGCTCGCCCGGGTGGGCGAAGTTGGGCAGGTTGTTGTCTCTGACGTCGTTGCCGGTGACCTGGATGCCCGCACTCACCTTCACATCGAGGCCGGGAAGCAGCACGATCAACATGCCGGCCGTGTTGCCGTGGCTCCGGGTGTCGACGACCGTGACGTTGGTCGAGTTCTCGATCTCCACCCCGATCACGTTGGCGAACGCCTCGCTGTCGCGAACGACCACGTCGTCGGATTGGCCCACGTAGATGCCGGCGTCGGCGTGGCCCTCGGCCGACGAGCGCTCGATCAGCCCGTGCGCCGACTTCACCGGAAATAGGCCGTATTCACCGTTTTTCGCCGTGCCGATCCGCGAGAGCAGGAAGCCGTCGACGCCGTTGAGCAGCACGCCATTCTCCTCGAAATCCCGCACGGTCACGTTGACGAGAGTGAAGTCGTCGGCCTCGGGCGTGGCGTAAACGCCGTTTTCTGCACCGCCCGGGTTCACGATAACTACGCGGCCGTTGTGGTCGTGCCGTTTTTCCGAGTTACCCAATCCGATGAGCTTGATCCCGGGCTTGTCTACGACCAGCGCCTCATGGTACGTGCCGGGGGTCACGTGGATCACGGCCCCGGCTGCCGCCGCATCGAGCGCCGCCTGGATCGAGCCGCCGGGACGCACGATGAAATCGGGTGGGCCGAACTGACCGACGCCGGCCGCAACTAATCCCTCTGCGGTCGCCGGCCCCTTGATCGACTCGCGCTCGCAGCCGCTCAGCGCGAGGACGCCGATGATAGCTGCCAGTACGAATCTCCGTCCGTTCACGCCGTTGCGAGTCATGGGTTACCTCCTGGATGGCTGGGGATCCACCGCCCGCCCCTCTCGCGGGCACGGAAATCGACGACCATGCTTGACCGCCTCCAATCAAGCCGGCGTCAAGCGGGTGCTCGCTCGTGAGTCCTCGCACACTTTCCGCGGCCCAGGCTTCGCGCTTAAGCTTGCTGACAAGGCCGAACGCCCAGGCGAGAAAGGAGATCGCGCCATGATGCCCGGTGCAGAAGTAAGGACCTTTAGATCTGATTTACTATCGAGTCAAGTAGCTCTCGTGACGGGGGGCGGCACCGGCATCGGCCGCGGCATCGCCCACGCCCTCGCCAGGCATGGCGCCGACCTGGTCCTGGCCAGCCGGCGCCGCGAGCACCTGGAGCCCGCCG
>CAYGCW010000433.1:0-2025 GCA_964348465.1 uncultured Acidimicrobiia bacterium
GGCGGTCGCTCCGGCCCGGGTCTTCAAGACGTTGATCGCCACCGTCGACGGGGAGCCCTTGGCGGCGATCGTCCCAGCGGCCGGAACGCTGTCGCTCAAGGCGCTGGCCGCCGCCCGGAGCGGGAAGCGCGCCGCGATGGCCGACGGCCGCACCGCAGAACGCCTCACCGGCTACGTGACCGGCGGGATCAGCCCTTTCGGCCAGCAGCGCCGCCTCCCCACCATCGTCGACGCCTCGGCAACCCGGTGGGAGACGGTCTACGTCAGTGCCGGCAAGCGCGGCCTCCAGCTGGAGATCGCGCCCCCGGACTTGCTCACAATCACCGGTGCCGCAGTCGCCGCCATCGGGGCGGAGTGAGGCCGGCCTCCGGCCAGGCTGACGCCGGCCGCCGCGCCGGCGCAGGCCGCCCGCCGATACCGGGACGTCACCCTCGGGAGAGTCCTTCGGAGAGCAATGCCTCGACGGCCGCCACCCGCGCCTCCAGCTCGGCGATCCGGGCATCCTTGGCCGCGTTCTCCGCAACGAGGGCCTGGATGGCGGCCAGCGCCACTCCGTCGGCGTCCACGGCGGCGATGCCGGTGTCGGATGCCCCGAGCCCGAAGGCGGCCGCGAAGTTCTGGGCGGTCGGGCCCAGGTGCCTGACTCCGGGAGAGTGCCGGTACGCCCAGGTGTGCAGCTGCAAGCCGGCCAGCCGCTCCAGGATCGCCCCGGCATCGACGGGCTGCAGGTCGACCTTGGCGGCCCGGTCCGAGCCCTGGGTCAGCGTGCCGTTGATCGTCAGGTTGCCGGTCGGGAAGAGCCGGAACACGACGTTCGGGCCCGGGCCCATGTCGACCCGGCCGTCGGGGAACACTTGGAACTCGGCGCCCCCGGTCCCGAGGCGAGATATCCCGAACGAGTCGTTCTTGAACAGCGACTCTTGCCACCCCGGATTGGCCGACGACGTGTCCCGGTAGAACATCAGCGGCGCGCCGTTGTTCTCCAACGTGAGCAGGACGCGGTTTGCCGCGGCGGCGTTGGTGTTGGTGACGACCAGGTCGGCGTGCTGGGAGTTGAGCCACAGGCTGCCGCTGTCCATGAGGAACTGCGGGAAGTCTCCGGCGAGGGACCCGAAGCGGCCCACCACCAGGTCGTAGCCGCCGGTGCCGACGGCGCCGTTCCCGCTCCCCGAATCGAATGCGTTGCCCTGGAGGTTGCCGAACGAGCGGACCCGCACGTAGAGCGTCTGCGGGGGCCCGACGGGAACGGTGTAGACCACGTAGGGGTCGGTGCCGCGCCCGTTGTCGTCGCTGACCGTCACCGCCGTGGGCGGGTTGACCCCGTCCCACGCGAACACCTGGGCCACTGCGTCGAGCCCGGGGCCGCCTCCCTCGCTGCGGGTCGTGTCCACGTCGACGACGAGCCGTTCTCCTGCGGCGAGTGCGCCGACCGAGAACCAGTCGAAGTCCCCGGTGGTGGCGCCGTGGGGGCCGTTGCCGATGAAAGCGCGGATCCGCCGCGCGTCGCCCTGATTGAGCGGGAAGGCCCCTGCTGTGTCGATGGCGCCGTCGTCCTCGGCGGCGGCCGGCCACGCCTGCCGCTCGGCGGCCTTCGGCGGTTCGCCGGCCGGCGGCGGCGGCTTGGCAGCGTCCTGAGCCGCGGCGGGCGATCCGGCCAGCGCCAGCATGAGCGCCGCCGCCAGCGTGAAGAGCGCATACGCGCGGGCGTCGTCCCGCATTCGGGGTCCTCCTTCGCAACGGCCAACGAGACGTCCTGCTGCGCGCACCGAATACGGGACCGCGACCACGAGTAAGCGCTTGAAGCCTGCGCGCCGCGCGAATCGTACTCAGCGCGCGAGGGCCTGTGCGGCTCTGGCGCCCAGCTCACGTTGGCGCCTCGACGACGCCGGAGAGCGGCCGGGGCCGCCGGGGGGCGGCGTCGCCGCTGCGCTCGTGCGACTGGACGATGGCGGACCGGGCGGGCCGGAAGTCGCATCGACGGGGGCCGCACCGTCCATGCCGATCAGCATACGGGCGCGGCATAGG
>CAYGCW010000434.1:0-2015 GCA_964348465.1 uncultured Acidimicrobiia bacterium
CGGCGAGGCACTGGGTGGGGCGGTGGGGCTGGTGGCCGGCAACCTCTCCGACGTCTTTCACGAGTTCTCGGTGGAGTGGGATCCGGAGCGGATCGCCTGGCGGGTCGACGGCAGGCTCTATGCACAGGCGACGCCCGAGGACATGCCCGACGACGCCTACTGGGTCTTCGACCACCCGTTCTTCATCATCCTCAACGTGGCGGTCGGCGGCAATTGGCCGGGGAGCCCCGACGAGTCCACGGTGCTCCCGCAGACGATGCTCGTCGACTGGGTCCGGGTCTGGGAGCGCGTCGGCGCCTGAGGGCGGGGAGGCGCGGGGGCTTCGATGAGCGCAGACCACGGCCCGCGGCGCATCGTCAGCTGTGGGCGTCCTGGTCGAAGTCGATGTCCCAATGCTTGCCGCTACAGAATGGTTTGTTCTGGCTCGCTCCGCACCGACACAGGGCGTAGTGATCCGTAGTAGCGCCTTCGGGCATGTCCGTGCCGATCAGGTCGACATCCCCGGTGACGATATAAGGGCCCCCTGGTGCGAACCCAACGGACGGTGGTCCGCCGCGGTCACGATGTTCGGCGCCGTCGAGCGTGTAGCTGAGAGCTCCCGACGGGCATTGGGCGACGACGGCGGCGATCTCCTCGGCCATGGCGCCGTCAGGATCGATCCACGGTTCGGTGCCGAGCCGGAAGACGCTGGCGAGGTCGTCGGTGCACCGGGCGGCGTGGGCGCACAGGCCACGGTTGTCGTGGATAGTGATCCGACCGTCGGTACTGCTGTAGGAATCGCGGTGATCGGGGACCCGGTCGGGATCCTTGGTGCCGGTGAAGCCGATGCGGGCGTGGGTGCCGTCGCAGAACGGCTTGTTCTGCGACCCCCCGCATCGGCAGAGCCGCGCCGTCGCTTTCAGCGGGATCGCTTCGCCGTCGAGCATTCGGCGGATCTCGCTCCCCCCTTCGATGAGGTACGGGCCGTTCTCGGTCGGCGTGATCTTCGGTCGGTCGCTCATCGGGCCTCTCCCCTTCCGGTCGCCGGTCTCGCAGCCCCGGACACCGACGGTTGCCACAAGAAAATGATTGACAGCCGCAACTATATCCCCGGATGATCTGGCGTGCGTAGCCCGCCTCGTCAACCCGGCCTTGTCAGCGTGTATCGCACCATGGTGCGCGTCGCGCCCTTGTCGGGCTCGAAGGCCGACAAGGTTTCGGCCCGGTACCGTTCGCCGGAGTCGGTGAAGCCGGCGGCCACGGCCACCCGCCGCGATGCGGTGTTGCCGGCGGCCACATCGACCACCACCTCTTCGAACCCGACCGCGAACGCCCACCGGCTCGCAAGCCGGACCGCCCGCGTTGCGTAGCCGCGCCGCCGCCAGTCCGGGTGAGTGAGGTAGGAGATGTGCCCGCGCCCGTCGCCGCCGCGGCGGACCTCTACGCTGCCGACCGGGTGGCCGCCGGCCCGGACCACGAACGCCGCTCGGCGGCCGGCCTGCCACTCGGCCCGCCAGGTCTCGATGACGCCGCGGCAGTGAAGCTCGTGCTGGTCGTCGGGGAGCGGCTCGGTCGGCCAGTCGAACCAGCGCTGCGCCTCCGGGTCCTGGTTCCACGACATCATGGCCGGTATGTCCCGAGCCGAGAACGGCTCGATCGAGATGGCGTCGTCATCGAGGGACTGGAGGTCGTCCCAGGAGCCATGAGCCGGCATCCCGTCACACTAGGACGAGCGTCCGCACGGGTGGCTGCTGCCTCGTGATCTCGGCGAGCGCCGAGGCCGCGAGCGCGCCCCCGGGTCACGGATCGGCGTTATCACCCTGCTGCGGCACGGAGCAGTCCCGCCAGCCCCTCGAGGATCGCTGTCGATCCCTCTCGGTTGCGCTCGGCCCAGTCCACCGGGACGGTCCAAGCGTCGAGCCAGCCCTGCGCCCCCTCCTGCCGGCCTCCGGTGCTCTCCAGCCGCCTCGCCTTGATCCCTGTCAGGTTGGCGCACCTGCCGGAGATGTAGGATCTAGGAGCGGGCTTCGTGCCTG
>CAYGCW010000435.1:0-2012 GCA_964348465.1 uncultured Acidimicrobiia bacterium
CGCCGACCTCCACCGCCGCTTCGACCCCACCCGCCGCGACCTGCTGGCGGCCCGTGCCGAGCGCCAGGAGCGCCTCGACGCCGGCGCCATGCCGGACTTCCTGACCGAGACCGGCGGGATCCGGTCGGCCGACTGGCAGGTCGAGCCGGCGCCGGCCGACCTCGCCGATCGCCGCGTCGAGATCACCGGGCCGGTCGACCGCAAGATGGTCATCAACGCCCTCAACTCCGGCGCCCGCGTGTTCATGGCCGACTTCGAGGACGCCAACTCCCCGACGTGGGACAACGTGGTGCACGGCCAAGCCAACCTCATCGACGCCGTGCGCCGCACGATCTCCCACGAGGAGAACGGCAAGCAGTACCGGCTGGACGACCGGACCGCCACGCTGATGGTTCGGCCCCGGGGCTGGCATCTCTCCGAGCGCCACCTGCTCGTCGACGGCGAGCCGATCTCGGCGTCGCTGTTCGATTTCGGGCTCTACCTGTTTCACAACCACCGGGAGCTGGCCGCTCGCGGCACCGGCCCTTACTACTACCTCCCCAAGCTGGAGTCCCACCTCGAGGCCCGGCTGTGGAACGACGTCTTCGAGTACGCCCAGCGCCGGCTCGGCATCGCCAAGGGCACGATCAAGGCCACGGTGCTGATCGAAACGATCCTCGCGGCGTTCGAGATGGACGAGATCCTCTACGAGCTGCGCTGCCACTCGGCGGGCCTCAACGCCGGGCGCTGGGACTACATCTTCAGCATGATCAAGAAGTTCCGGAACAGCCCGAAGTTCCTGCTCCCGGATCGCGCCCAGGTGACGATGACCGTGCCGTTCATGAAGGCCTACACCGAGCTGCTGGTGAAGACCTGCCACCGGCGCGGCGCCCACGCCATCGGCGGCATGGCCGCGTTCATCCCGAACCGCCGCGACCCTGAGGTCACCGAAGCGGCGCTGCGGGCCGTCACCGCCGACAAGCAACGCGAGGCGGGCGATGGCAGCGACGGCACCTGGGTAGCCCACCCGGACCTGGTGCCGGTTGCGCAAGCCGTGTTCGACGAGGTGCTCGGCGGCTGGCCCAACCAGGTGAGCCGGCAACGGCCCGACGTCGACGTCGCTGCAGGCGACCTGCTCGACACCGACATTTCCGGCGGGACCGTCACCGAGGAGGGGCTGCGCACCAACGTCCGGGTCGGGATCCTCTACATCGAGTCGTGGCTGCGAGGCAAAGGGGCGGCGGCCTTGTTCAACCTGATGGAGGACGCCGCCACCGCCGAGATCTCCCGTTCCCAGGTGTGGCAGTGGGTCCGCCACCGGGTCCCCCTCGCCGACACCGGCACCGAGGTCACCACCGACCTCGTCCGCAAGCTGATCGGCGACGAGCTGGACGGCATCCGAGCCGCCCTCGGCGACGAGCAGTACGACCGGGGCCGCTTCGGCGACGCCCGCCGCCTGTTCGAACACGTCGCCCTGAGCGACGAGTTCGTGGAGTTCCTGACCCTGCCCGCATACGAAATGATCGACTAGGAGGCCAGAGTGACCAACCAGACCATCCAGGAGGAGGCCCGCAAGCTCGAGGAGCAGTGGGCGGCGGAGGACGGCGGAATCGAGCGCCCGTACTCCGCCGAGGACGTCGTGCGCCTACGCGGCTCGGTGCGGGTCGAGCACAGCCTCGCCCGCCGGGGCGCCGAGCGCCTGCGCCGGGCGCTGGCCTCCGAGGACTACGTCGCCGCGCTGGGTGCGATGTCGGGCGGCCAGGCCGTGCAGATGGTGAAGGCGGGACTCCAGGCCATCTACCTGAGCGGGTGGCAGGTGGCCGGAGACGCCAACCAGGCCGGGCAGGTCTACCCCGACCAGAGCCTGTACCCGGTCAACAGCGGGCCGATGCTGGTGCAGCGCATCAGCAACGCGCTGCGGCGAGCGGACCAGATCGAGTGGTCAGAAGGCAACCCCACCCGCGACTGGATGGTGCCGATCGTCGCCGACGCCGAAGCCGGCTTCGGCGGACCGCTGAACGCCTTCGAGCTGA
>CAYGCW010000436.1:0-1974 GCA_964348465.1 uncultured Acidimicrobiia bacterium
CAGGAAGCGGGTCCCGGCGGGACGCCGCCGCTGTTCACCGACTTCACGTTCGCCAACCTCGGGGTGCCGAAGAACCCGGAGAATCCGTTCTACGACATGGACGAGGTGTTCCTGGGCGACGGCAGTCCCATCAACCCGCTCGGCGACGCATTCGTCGACGAAGGCCTGGGCGCGTTCCTGCGCACCCGGCCCGAATGGATGCACCTGGCCGACGAGAACGACGGCAAGCACAAGGTGCCGACCGTGCGCAACGTCGACCAGCGACCGGGCAACGTCAACAGTGAGATCCTCGAGGGCGTGCCCCTGGGCGACCTGGAACTCGACGCCGAGGCCGAGGCCGCCCTCGTGGCGTTCCTGAAGACCCTCAACGACGGCTCGGACGGCGACTGACCCTCGAATCGAGAGAAGCGGCGCCGGGCGGCGGCTGGCCGCCCGGCCCGGCCGCGCTGGGGCCTATCGCAGCCCCTCGTAGTCCACGCCTGGCGTGAAGACCCGGCCGCCGGCGCCGATGACGTCCTGGAGCGCGGCCACCACGTCGCCCTGCGATGCGACCGTGACCAGGGCCAGCACCGCAGGCCCCGCGCCGCTCCAGGCGGCGTGCACTGCTCCCGCGGACCTGGCGACGCCGACCAGCTTGGCCGTCTCAGGGGCCAAGACGGCCCGGTAGCCCTCGTGGATCTCGTCGCCGGCGGCGGCCGCCAGCGCAGCGGGGTCGGCGCTGCGCAGGCCGGCGACGAGCGCCACCGCCCGGGCGACGCTGCGGGCCGCGGCGGCGTGGGGGATCTGGTCGGGAAGGGCCCGGCGCGCCCGGGGCGTGCTCAGCTCGAACGCCGGCAGTGCCACCACCGGGACCAGGTCCGGCGACAGCTCCAGCCGGACCACCTCGTCGCCCGCCACCGCCACGAGGCCGCCGTAGACGGCTGCGGCGGCGTTGTCGGGGTGACCCTCCAGAGCGGCGACGACGCGGAACACCTCGTCCCGATCCGCCGCACCGCCGTGCGCCCGGCGGGCCGCAGCCGCCACCGACACCGCCACCGCGGCGCTCGATCCCAGGCCGCTGGTGCGGGGCACGTCGCTCTCGATCTCGATGGACAGCGGCCGCTCGCCGGCGGCCGACCTGGCCGCCCGCGTCACGAACGCCGCTGCTTCCGGGCCGGGGTCGACGCCTCCCGACAGCACGCCCCAGTGCTCGGCAGGGACCGCGCGGGCCACGCACCGCAAGCCGAGCGCCAGGGCGATGCAGTCGAACCCCGGACCCAGGTTCGCCGAGGAGGCCGGGGCCGACGCGACGCCGGTCACACCGGCGTTTCGGGCTCGATGAACACGTGCGACGCCGACGGCACCGCCGCCTTGACCGCAGCCTCGACGGCGTCGATGGCCTGCTCGACGGCGACGTCGGTGAGGCCGGCGTCGAAGTCGACCTCCATGTTGACGAGGATCTGGTCGGGCCCGAGCTGCATCGTCAGCAGGTTGCCCACGCTGCGCACCTCGGCGACCGACAGTGCCGCCGAGCGCATCGCAGCCCGGTCCTGGCGGTTGGCGCCCTCGCCCACCAGCAGCGACTTCGTCTCGTACGCGAGCACCCACGCCACCACGGCCAGCAGGACGCCGATGGCAATCGACGCCACCCCGTCCCAGCGGGCGTCGCCGGTGACCTTGGCGAGCGTGAGGCCGACTCCTGCCATCACCAGGCCGAGGACCGCGGCGCTGTCCTCGAACAGCACCACGAGCAGCGCCGGGTCCTTCGACTCCCGCACCATCGCCATGACTTTCTTGCCGCCGCGGCGCCGGTTGAACTCCCGCAGCGCCGGCCAGAACGCCACCCCGATCTCGAAGACGGCGGCGAGCCCGAGGATCGTCATGTTGAGGAGGTAGCTCTCGGGCTCCTCGGGGTGACGGAACCGCTCCCACCCTTCGATCACCGAGACCACGGCGCCGCCCCCGAACAGGAACACGGCCACCATGAAGCTGCAG
>CAYGCW010000437.1:0-1935 GCA_964348465.1 uncultured Acidimicrobiia bacterium
GCCACCAGGGAAGTGGACCGCATGCGGGCCGGCCGCCTCGCCACCCGCAGCAGCCGGCGGGCCGTGACTACGACCCGCCCCTGAGCCGACCGGCCGAGCATCCGCCGCCCATCTCGCCGGGGCGTCAGTCCCGAACGACGCCGTCGACGAGCTGCTCTTCGACGGCGCTGCCTTCGGGCTCGAACCGGTAGTGCTGGAAGTCCTTGATGAACTGGACGTCGACGGGCGCCAGACCGTCGCGGTTCTTCTCGATGGTGAACACGACTTGCCGCCGGAACAGGTGCGTCTTCACGGGATCGTATGCGCTGTGGAGCCGCGACACCGCACCGAGCTTCTCGTTGAGCACGATGACGACGTCGGCCTCGTACGCCAGCGCCTCGGCGCCCCGCAGATCGTGGATCCGCATGCGCCGCTGGGTGAGCGACGACCCGTCACCTGCCGAGATGGCGACGACGACGACATTCCGGCTCATGGCGATGCCTTTCAGCGATTCGCCGACGCCCCTGATCTGCTTCGCCTCCGTGGGCGATCCGTGCTCCGGGATCTTCTGCAGGTAGTCGATGAACAGCACGCCTGCGCCGTCGAGTTGCACCGCCAGCTCGTCGAGGGCCGCAACGCCGGTTTCGGCACCCGCTTGCACGATCGTGAGCAGCCCGGCGTAGCGCGAGAGGGAGTCGAGGGCGGCGCGAAAGCGGAGGTCGGCGGCCGCGGCCTGGTCCAGGCTCCGCCGCCCGGCGGCCACGTCCTTCACCAGGCGCCGGGTGTCTCCGTGGCCGCCGGCTTTGGGCAAGGAGGCCGCCTCCAGCAGTATGAGCCTGCTGAGGAGTGCCCGCCGGGAGTGCTCGTAGCAGACGTACGTGACCGGAGCGCCCGACTGGGCGACGTTGCGCGCCCATTGCAGAGTGGCCACGGTCTTTCCTACTCCGGGCCCGCCTCCGACCAGCACCAGGTCCCCGCACCGGAACCCGTCCTCGATGACGCCGTCCAGCACGGCGAAGCCGGTGCGGAAGGAGACCTGCGGGTCGCCGACGCCATCGCCCACCTCGCGCAGCAGGTCGGCAACGGTTCCCGCCCGCGCAGCCGGCGCGGCCGTCATAGTCCGAGCGCTCTCCAGATCCGGATCGCGCCCGGCCCGAGGATCACGATGAACAAGCTCGGAAAGATGCAGAGGCCGAGCGGGAAGATGAGCTTCACGGGGAGGCGCATCGCCACCTCCTCGGCCCGCTGCCTCCGTTTCGTCCGCAGCTCTGCCGCCTGGACCCTGAGCACCTGGGCGACGGGGAGACCGTACTCCTCGGCCTGGACGACCGCCAGGACGAAGGTCCGCAGGTCTTCGATGTCCGACCTGTCCGCCAGGCTGCGCAGCGCCACGCTGCGCGAGACACCAATGTGCATCTCCTTCAGCACGCGTCCGAACTCGTGCGCCAGCGGCCCGCGCCCGGCGTGCGCCACCCGCTGGACGGCGCCTTCGAAACCGAGGCCGGCTTCGACACCCATCGTGATCTGATCGAGGGCATCCGGCAGATCCCGCTGGACCTGCTCCTGCCGCAGCCGGGCCCTGCGAGCGACCACCGTGTTGGGGCCGAAGAACCCGGCGGCGGCGAAGCCGGCGATCGTCGGCAGCTTGGAGAGAGAGGGACCGCCCGCCACCACCAGGCCCAGCCCCAGTAACGCCACCCCGGCGGCCAGCTTGGCGGCGACGAGCTTCTCGATCGGCCAGGCCGCCTGGAGGCCTGCGAGTTCCAGGTTGCGGTCGAGCGTCTCCAGCCGACCTTGCGGCGCCAGCCGCCGGATGCGCCGGAAGAGAGCCTTGGACGCAGGAAGCACCACTCGGCTCGCGGCGGACTCGGCCAGCGCCAGCTCCCGCATGTCCGTGGTCGATTCCCCCTGTCGTGAGAATCGGCCCAGCCATCCACCGCTCCTGTTGCGCGTGGC
>CAYGCW010000438.1:0-1925 GCA_964348465.1 uncultured Acidimicrobiia bacterium
GCGGCGTTCGTGGGGATGGGTATCGCCGTCACGACGCTGCTCTACAAGGGACTCTTCGTCCTGGTCGGGCTCAAAGGTGGCCTGCTTCTGGGATTCATCGTTCCGATCTCGATCATCAGCTTCGGCGTGGACTTCTTCATCCACGCCGTCGGAAGGGCACGCGAGGCGCAGGTGGGCGGGCACTCGAGGCAGCGGGCCTATCCCTTGGGCGCGACTGCGGTGTTCGTGGCCTTGGTGCTGGCGGCGCTGTCTTCGGCCGCGGCGTTTGCCTCGAACGCCGTGTCGGGCATCGAGATGGTCACCCAGTTCGGCCTCGGCGCGGCCATCGCGATCCTCGTGGCGTTCGTCGTCCTCGGGCTCTTGCTCCCGAAGCTCGTGCTGGCAACGGAAGATGCGCTCGGACCGGCGCCACACCAGCGCTGGCGGCGCATCGCCGGCCGAGTGGGCTTCGCGGTGACGGCCGTGGTAGCCGGAGCCGTGGTCGCGGCGGGCGTGGCGGCGCCGGTGGCCGGGGCCGTGGGTTCGCTTGCGTTCGCCGCGTTCTGCATCTACCTGCCGTTCCGGATCACTCGGCGGCTGAACGCCCGCGCCGCCGCTCGCGGCATGGCGGTCGACGACGCAGTGAAGGGCGTCGGGCACGGCCTGAGGTTCGCCGGCTACGCCGTGCATTTCCTGGCCCGGTGGCGAGTGGTCACGATCCCGGCCGTCGTCGTTTTGGCTCTCCTGGGTGTGTGGGGGGCCAGCCAGGTGCGGTCGGACTTCGCGTTCACCGACTTCCTCGCTTCGGACTCGGACGTCGTGCGCGGCATCGAGAGGCAGGAGTTCCACTACGGCGACCTCGGGATCGGCAACGGGTACATCTACGTAGAGGGCGATCTGACCGCGCCGGCGACGCTGCGGGCCCTCGACGCGGCGGTGGAGGAGGTGAAGGCGTCCGGCGTGGACTTCTCACGCGACTTCGACGGAGAGATCCAGGTTGCCGACAACGCGGCGACCATCGCCCGCTTCGCGGTGACCTCGGGCGCCGCCCGCCAGGACATCGCCGCGGCGACGGGCGTCGAGATCACCGACGCCGATGCAGACGGTCTTCCCGACACGGCGGAGCAGGTGGCCGCGATCTACACGGTCGCCGGCGCGGCCGGACTCCGCGGCGATACGGGGGAGATGGTGTACTCGCCGGATGCGCTGCGGAGTTTCCTGCACGTCGACGACGCAACGCAGGCGACCCGGGTGGAGTTCGTGATCGGATCGATCACGAACGGGAGCCTGATCGACGCGGCGCACCGGGCCCTCGACGCCGCCGCCGCCAACCTGGAGCAGGCCACGGCCGGCGCCGGCCTCGACACCATCTCGGTCTCGGGGGAGTCGATCACGATCCGCAACACGCTCGACTCGTTCACGCGATCGATGCTGCTGTCGCTGCCGCTGGCGGTGGTGCTCACGTTCCTGATCGCCGCCGCCGTTCTTCGGTCGCTGCGGTACGCCGCGGTGTCGGTAGTGCCGATCCTGCTGGTCGTCGCCTGGATCTACGGCTTCATGTACCTGGTCGACTACACGATCAACCCGGTGACGGCGACGATCGCCGCCATCTCGATCGGTGTCGGCATCGACTTCGCGACGCACTTCACGGTGCGCTTCCGCGAGGAGATGGTGGGCGAGCCGTCCCGCTTCCCGGCGTTGCGGAGAGCCGGTGAGGGAACGGGCGGGGCGCTCACGATATCCGCGCTGACGTCGATCGCCGGGTTCACGGTGATGGGCTTGGCGCCGATGCCGATCTTCGCGATGTACGGGATTCTCACCGCGGTGATGATCGCCATCGCCGTGCTCGTGTCGCTGCTGGTCCTGCCGAGCCTGCTGCTGTTCGTCACGCCATCGCTCACCGGCGAGGAGCGGGAGCGCCTCGAGTGGGAGGTCACCCGCGGCGA
>CAYGCW010000439.1:0-1921 GCA_964348465.1 uncultured Acidimicrobiia bacterium
CCACCGACGCCACCTCGTCGTCGGCGGGCAGGGCGAACACCTCCGCCACCGGCCCTACTTGGCGCACGGTGCCGGCGATCATCACCGCGACCCGGTCGCCGAGCACGGCGGCCTCGTCATGGTCGTGCGTCACGATCAGCGCCGCCCGCTCACCGAGCGCGGCGACGATCCGGGACGCCATCGTCATTCGGTCGCGGGCGTCGAGCGGGGCGAGCGGCTCGTCGAGAAGCACCAGCGGCTCCGGCCGGGCGAGGACCCGTGCGAGGGCGAGGCGCTGGCGCTCCCCGCCGCTCAGCGAACGGGCCGGCCGCTGCAGCAGACCGGCCGTGCCGAACTCGGCGGCCAGGGCTCGCGCCCGCTCGGCCCCGGTGTCGTCGAGGCCGAGCGTCAGGTTGGAGCCCGCGGTGCCGCGGAAGACGTATGGCCGCTGCGGCAGGTACGCAGCGGGGGAGTGCTCCCATCGTTCCACCGACAGCGCGGCCCGGGGCACCGTCCCTGCCACCAGCCGAAGGAGCGTGGTCTTGCCGGCGCCGTTGGGCCCGTAGACCACGACCCGTTCCCCGGCCGCCACGTCGAGAGCGTCCACCGTGATCGCCGGCCCGTCGGGCAGGCTCCCGGACACGGCTCGCAGCGACATCGCGCTCATCCGGCCCGCTCCCGGTATTGCAGCCAGGTGAGGGCGCCGTTGACGGCCACTGCGATGAGCAGGAGCACGATCCCGAGCGCGAGGGCTGCTCCGAACCGGGCTTGGCGTGCCTCCTCGACGATGGCCGTGGTCAGGACCCGCGTCTCCCCGAGGATGTTGCCGCCCACCACCAGCACCGCCCCCACCTCGGAGACGACCCTTCCGAAGGCGGCGGCCACGGCGGTGGCAACGCCCGGCCACGCCTCGCGAGCCGCCACCCTGCCCCTCATCACCCGTCCCAGCCGCAGTGCGGCGAGCTGCTCGTGGGCGTCGGGCGGCAGCGCCCGCACCGCCCCGGCGGTCACCCCGGCCGCGATCGGGATCGCCAGCAGCGCCTGGGCGGCGATCATGGCGGCGGGCGTGAACAACAGACCCCACGAGCCGAGAGGCCCGTCCCGCCACAGCAGCAGGAGCAGCAACAGGCCGGCCAGGACCGGGGGGATGCCCATGCCGGTGTTGACGAGCACCGTGAGCAGGCCCCGGCCCCGGAAGCGGCCCAGGCCGAGCGCCAGGCCGAGCGGGACTCCGGCGACCACCCCGATCACGGTGGCGAGGCCGGAGACGACGAGCGTGAGGCCGACGACCCGCCGCAGCTCCGGCCCGAAGTCGCCCAGGAGCCGGAACGCATCCCCGACGACGTCTGTGAGGAACTCCACCTATCGGATGTTGAAGTACCAGTACCAGGCGCCGCCGCCGACCACCGCCGCGAACAGCGCCGCCTTGAAGGCGCTCTTGACGATGCCGTAGAGGAACCCGACGATGGCGAGCACGCCGACGACGATGAGGATCGTCGTGAGGAGGGGGTCCGCCGACGCCGACGCCAGCAACCCCTCGGGGATGCGGTCGGCGATGCCGGCGGGGAGGCGGTCGACCACCTCCTCCGGGATCTGGTCGATGACGCCGTCGCGGATCTGCTCGATCACGTCCGGCGGCAAGCGGTCGAGTACGTCGCGAGGCAGCCGGTCGATCAGCTCCTCGGGGGGGATGGTCGTGTCCTGGGCGAGGTTCACCGCGGGCATGCTACCGGCCGGTCGGCCGCGGCACGTCTGCGGAGGCGTCCCGCGGGGCCTCCGCCGCCGGGGGCGGCAGCTGCGAGGACGCGTAGTCGCGCACGTTCAAGGCGCGCTCCATCTCGTCGGCCTCTTCGGCGAGCAGCCGCCGCAGCGGACCGGGCCCGGCCTGGTCGCGCAGCGCGATGGTGCGAGCGAGCGAGTCCGGCTCGATGCGGTAGTGGGG
>CAYGCW010000440.1:0-1853 GCA_964348465.1 uncultured Acidimicrobiia bacterium
GCGGCCACCTCCTGGCCCTGGAACCGGACCTTGTCGGTGGCCAGCACCGCCTGGGTGTCGCCGGAGAGCGTCGGCATCCATGCCAGGTTGTGCTGCGCCATCAGCTCGCCGGTCACGACGGCGACCACGCCCGGCAGTGCCGCCGCCTCCGACGTGTCGATCGAGACGATCCGCGCATGTGCCACCGGGCTGCGCAGGATCGCCATGTGCAGCATGCCGGGGAGGACGACGTCGTCGACGTAGCTGCCGGCGCCCTGGATGAAGCGGTCGTCCTCACGCCGCTTCACGGAGTGGCCGATGCCGCCGATCTCCGGCGGTGTGGTCGTGTGCTCGGAAGTGGTGGTCATTGGTCCTCCTAGCCCTCGGTCCCGGCCTGCAGCAGCTCGCCGGCATGGCGGATCGCCTTGACGATGTTGACATAGCCGGTGCAGCGGCAGATGTTGCCGGAGATCGCCCAGCGCACGTCGTCCTCGCTCGGCGAGGGGTTGCCTTCCAAGAGCGCGGCGCCGACCAGCATCATGCCCGGCGTGCAGAAGCCGCACTGGAGGCCGTGCTTCTCCTTGAAGGCGCTCTGGATCGCGTGGAGCTGGCCGTTCTGTTTGAGCCCTTCGACCGTGGTGAGTGAGGTGCCGTCGGCCTGCACCGCGAACATCGTGCACGATTTCATCGGGACGCCGTCCACGAGGACGGTGCAGGCGCCGCAGCTCGTGGTGTCGCATCCGATGTGGGTCCCGGTGAGGCCGAGCCCGCTGCGGATGAAGTCGACGAGGAGGGTGCGAGGCTCGACGTCGGCCGTGCGCTCGGCGCCGTTGACGGTGACGGTTATCTGCATGCCTGCCTCCTAGGAGCCTTGCGCGGCGGCGAGGGCCTGTTCCAGGCCGCGGCGGGTGTAGACGTCGACGAGGTGGCGCTTCCATGCGGCGGGGCCCCGGACGTTGTCCTCCGGCTCGGCGGCGTCGGCCGCCCTGGCGGCCGCCTCCCGGAACAGCTCGTCGGAGGGGGTCTCACCGACCAGCACCTGCTCGGCGGCCGCCGCCCTGGTGTTGCGGTTGTTGACTGCGGTGAGGGCGACCCCGGCCTGGGCGATCTTGCCGTCGGGGCCCAGGTCGAGTTGCGTGGCGACCGCGACCGTGGCGTAGTCGCCGATCTTGCGCTCGAGCTTGAGGTAGGCGCCGCCGCCGCTGCCCGCATAGTTGGGAATCCTCACCTCGGTGACCATCTCCCCGGGGTTGAGTGAGTTCGTGAAGAAGTCGACGATGAAGTCGTCGATGGCGATGGTTCGTTCGCCGCCGTCGCGGCTGCGGGCCACCACCTCGGCCCGGGCCGCCAGCATGACCGAGTTCCAGTCGCCTTCCGGGTCGCAGTGGGCGACCGACCCACAGAGGGTGCCCCGGTTGCGGACGAGGGGGTCGGCGATCCACGGCGCTGCGGAGGCGGAAACGTGGCTGTGAGCGGCCACCGCCCCTGACTCGGCGACCTGGTTGTGGCGGGCCAGGGCGCCGATCCGCAGGTGGCCGTTGGAGGGCTCGATGAAGTCGAGCCCCGGGATCCGATTGATGTCGACGAGGAACGCAGGCGCCGCGAGGCGCAACTTCATCATCGGGATGAGGCTCTGGCCTCCGGCGAGCACCCGGGCCTCCTCGCCCTTGTCAGCGAGGAGCGCCAGCGCCTCGTCGAGCGTGTCCGGGGCTGCGTAGTCGAACGCAGGGGGATACATCGCACCTCCTCGCAGGCGTCGAGGCATGCTCCGCCCCCGGATGGGCGATTCCGGCCGGGGGGAGGGCGCGCCGGTCTGACTTTGGGGACCCACCCACGCTACCGCGCGGCCGCCGGACGCGCCCGGCCGAGCGGCG
>CAYGCW010000441.1:0-1853 GCA_964348465.1 uncultured Acidimicrobiia bacterium
GTCGCCGGGCTGGAGAGGCCCGACGCCGGGAGGATCGTCCGTTCGAATGCGTTGCAGATCAGCGTCCTCGACCAGGACCCGCGGTTCGCCGCCGACGCCACGGTGGCGGGGGTGGTGGGCGGCCACCGGCAGTCGATCGCCATGGCGGACCGGCTCGGGCTGACCGACGCCGATGCCCGGTTGGCGTCCTTGTCGGGCGGGCAGCGCAAGCGGCTGGCTCTCGCCGTGGCGCTGGCGGCCGACTGCAACCTCTTGATCCTCGACGAGCCCACCAACCATCTCGACGTCGACATGATCGACTGGCTGGAGGATCATCTGCTCGGCCGCGCCTCGGCTCTGCTGCTGGTCACCCATGACCGATACCTGCTGGATCGGGTGGCCTCGCGGGTGGTGGAGGTGCATGCCCGCAGGCTGCATCCCCATCAGGGGACCTACGAGGACTACCTGGTGGCGCGCACCGCCCGGGAGGAGCACGAAGCGGCGGCCGAACGTCGGAGACGCCAGCGGCAGCGCACCGAGCTGGAGTGGCTGCGGCGCAACCCGAAGGCACGGACGTCGAAGGCGCGGTACCGGGTCAAGCAGGCACAGGAGCTGCTGGCGGCAGAGCGCCCCGAGGTGCGCAGGGCGGTGGAGCTCGACCTGCCGGCCCGGCGGATCGGCTCCAAGGTGGTCAACCTGCACAACGTGGGGAAGCGGTTCGGCGACCGCTGGGTGCTGCGGGGCGTGTCGCACAAGCTGGCGCGGGGCGCCCGGATCGGGGTGGTCGGGCCGAACGGATCGGGGAAGACCACGCTGCTGCGGCTGATCGCCGGCGACCTCGAGCCCGACGAGGGCAAGGTGTCGGTCGGCAGCACCATCATGGCCGGGTGGTTCGGGCAGGAGACGAGGCCGGTGCCGGAGACGACCCGGGTGCTGGGGGCGGTGCGGGAGGTGGCCGAGCTGACCAGGGTGGCCAGCGGTATCACGATCTCGGCGGCGCAGCTGCTCGAACGGTTCATGTTCACCCAGGAGCAGCAGAAGACGCCGGTGGGCGACCTGTCGGGAGGCGAGCGGCGGCGGCTGGAGCTGATGCTGGTGCTGATGGAGGCGCCCAACCTGTTGCTGCTCGACGAACCGACGAACGACCTCGATCTGGACACGCTGGAGGCCCTGGAGGAGTACCTCGACGGATGGGCGGGGGCGCTGGTGGTGGCCAGCCACGACAGGTACTTCTTGGATCGGGTCTGCTCGGACATCTTCTCGATCGAGCCGGACGGGTCGGTGCTGCACCATCCCGGGGGGTGGGCGGCGTATCGGGCCCATGAGGCGGCGCAGGAGGCGGCGACTCAATCGCCCGCGGCGCCGGCACCGAAGCGCCGCCGCCCGTCGCCGCGGCAGGGGCTCACCTACATCGCCCGGTACGAGTTGGAACAGCTCGACGGCCACATCGAGGACCTGGAGCGGCGGCGGGAGGCGCTGGCCGCCGAGCTGGATGCCGCCGGCGCCGACTACGACGCGGCGGCCCGGATCGGCAAGGAGCTGGATGAGGTGCTCCGCGAGCTGGATGCCGCCGAGACGAGGTGGCTGGAACTGTCGGAGGACGATGCGTGAGGCGTCAGGCGTCGCCCCGACCCGGGTCGGGCCCGAGGCTCCCTCCCTCAGCCAGATTCGGGTCCGAGCTTTCGCCCTGTGAGGCGACGCTGATCTGGCACAGGATGCGACGGTGGACAAGACTTGCTGGCCTGCCGCGAAAAGTGGCGTTCGCGTATCTGGGTTGTAGCGCCGAGTGCCGGTGATGTGCGGAATCGGCCGCGCGAGACCATCGCACCGCTTGGGTGTTATGCGCTGTCGGGCGGCTGGAGCCGTTCGGCTAG
>CAYGCW010000442.1:0-1837 GCA_964348465.1 uncultured Acidimicrobiia bacterium
GCCGTGGGCGGCCGACGACACTGCGGCCATAGCCCTGGTGCGAGGCTGCGACTCCAGCTCAAGAGCCGCGCAAGTTCCGCATAGTCAATTCCGGCGCGATCGGTTACAAAGACCGCGCCGCGATCCACGAGCACGATCTTGCCGGTCAACGACCCGGCCGGATATGGCGAGAACCCGGACGGCGCGTTCGGATCCGCCCCCGTGGAGCATCCGTTGAGAGCCCCGCCGGCACCGTCGCCGTACTGAACTTGCGCGGGCCCGATCGCTGCCACCAGCGGACCGGACCACGCCTGGAACACCGCCGGATACAGAGTGCCGTCCACGTCGAACAGCTGGAGGCCGGCCGACGGAACGTGGGTCTGCGCCACCGATAGCGCGCTGGGCGTTGCCGATGGGGTGCCGGTGACGTACGGCTTGTCGGCCGAGTTGCCCGCCGAGGCCACGGTCAGCACGCCGAGCGCAGTGGCGCCCTCGACGGCCTGCGACAGGTCGTCGTCGAACGGCTGGCCGTAGGACGCACCCAGCGACATGTTGATGATGTCGACGGCGTCCTTGGTCTTGCCGTCGCCGTTGGGGTCGACGGCGAAGTCCATGCTCTGGATCAGCGCCATGCCCGAGCACGAGCTCGACACCGACGAGCACGCTTTCAGCGCCACGATGCTGGCGCCCGGCGCCACGCCGGGATCCGGTCCGACGCCGGCGATGATGTCGGCCACGTGCGTGCCGTGCCCGTCACCGAACGTCGGCTTGTCGAGCGGATCGGGGTCCGGCGCCTCGGCCGGCCCGCCCGGCGTCCAGGACGAGCCGACGAAGTCGTAGCCGGCCACCACCTTGGCGGTTGGGAACGTTCCCGGCTCGACGACGTCCGGGTCGTCAGCGGCATAGTTGTCGTCGATGCCGTCGGCCGGCGCGACGTCAACCGGAGAGCCGCCGAGGTCCTGGTGGTAGTAGTCGACACCGCTGTCGATCACGGCCACCGTGACCCCGCTGCCGTCGACGCCTCCCGCTTGCACGGCGGCCGCGCCGATGTAGGGCACCGTCTCGCTCAGATCGAGCTGGTAGATGCCGACCGGAGCGACCCGTTCGACTGCCCGATCGGCCGCGATGGCGGCCAGCGACGACGCGTCGGCCTCCACGAAGACGGCATTGAGCACCCGCTGAGTGGTTCCGAGCGAGACCGCGCTCCTATCGATCCTTGCGAGGCGGCGCTCGAAAGCCCGCTGCTGGGCCTTCACGGCACGCGTATGGCGGCTCTGCGCGCCCGGCGTGGCGGCGCCCGACTCCGCCAGGGAGTCCATCTTGAGCCGGACGATCACCTGCTGTGATCCGGTGGCACCGACGAGCGACGCATCGAGTGACGAGGTCGACAGCCCGTCCACGGTTTGCGGGGTGTCGAGCATCAGATCCAGGACCGCTTCCGGCACCTGGCGCCCCTCGAGGCGGTCGGGTGCGTCCTGGCCCACCGCCGCGGGAGCGAATACGAGTAACGAAGTGGCGAATGCTGCAAGCATCGCCAAGAACCGTCGAGGCATCACGGGCCCCCTTTCCTTTCGCCCTGCGCCTCCTCGCGCCAGTGCCAGGTAGAGGGATGTTCGTGTTGTCGTCTCGAATCGGCTTCCCCAGCCACCTGTCGCCAACGCGCGGTCGATGCTAGCCACTGGCGCCGCGACCACGCAATGCGGTCGCAGCGAGTCGGGCAGCCATCCCTCGCGCGGCGGCAAGACCGGAAGAGCCGTGTCTACGGCAACGCGGAGAGGATGTAGTCCCGCAGGGCGGCGAAGATCACGGTCTCGGCGCAGGCCGGAGCCGGGACGGCGCACCGGCCGTCGTCGAAGTT
>CAYGCW010000443.1:0-1835 GCA_964348465.1 uncultured Acidimicrobiia bacterium
GCTGCTCTACCTGAGCTTGAACTCGGCCCGCTGGGGCGATGGCGCGATCGAGTACCTGATCGATGACCTGTCGCTGGCCGAGCGCTGGGAGTTCGGCGCCGACTCGACCACACTCACTTACTTTCTGCGCGAGGGCGCTGTGTGGTCGGACGGCGTGCCGATCGACGCCGCCGACGTCGTCTTCACCTTCCAGCTCGTACGCATGCCCGCAATCGCCTCACCTTACGTCGATTCGTGGGAGCATCTCGACTCGGTCGTCGCCGCGGGCGACCGCGAGGTCACCTTCCACTTTCGGCGGCGTTACCCGCGCATGCTCTTTCATACCGGCATCGGCATCATACCTGAGCACATTTTCGCGGATGCCGCCGCCGACGCGGCCAGTTTGATGAGTCATCCGACGGTCGTGAGTCCCGCGGGCAACCTGGTGGTCAGCGGCCCTTATCGGGTGACGGAGTGGCGGAGTGGCGATCGGCTGATGCTCACGGCCAACCCGCGCGCCTTCACGGGAGCTCCAGCGACCGACACGGTCATCTTTCGTTTCTTGCCCGAGGAGTCGACCCGCTTGATCGAGCTGGAGAACGGCGAGCTGGACGTCGCCGGCCCCTTGCGGATGGCTCGCGCGGCGGAGCTCGCCGCTGACCGGCGTTTCCGGGTCGAGACGGTGAAAGACCGCTTTTACGACTACATTGGCTGGAATCCCTTCAAGTTCGAGCCGTTCGGCGACCCGCGCCTGCGGCTGGCGCTATCGCTAGCTATCGATCGAGCGCAGATCCTGGAAGGGCTGGAGATCTCCCAGCACGCCGAGCCCGCGGCCGGACCGTACCCGCCCATCTTCAGCCGCGTCACCGACCCGTCCGTGGTGCCCGACGCCTATCGCCCCGACAGCGCCCGGGCGATCCTGGCGGCGCGCGGCTGGCGCGACAGCGACGGCGACGGGGTGCTCGACCGCGGAGGGCGACCCTTCCGCTTCACGCTGCTCACCCAGGCCGACAACGAGCGCCGGGCCGACGCGGCGGAGCTGATCCAGGCCCAGTATCGGCGAGTTGGCATCGACATGCGGATTCGGCTGGTGGAGTTCAACTCGCTCCTCGCTCAGGTGTTCGAGGAACGGGACTACGAGGCGGTGTTGCTCGGCTGGCAGGTGGCGCTGGAGCCGGACTATCTGGTGGGACGCTTTTGGCCGCCGGATCACCCGTTCAACATCACGGGGTATGGCAACACCGTTCTCGATAGCCTGATCCCGTCGGCTCAGTCGGCGGCGACGGCGGACCAGGCGGCTCCGCGCTGGCGCGAGGCGGCGCGGCTCATCGCCCAGGATCGACCTTACGCGTTCCTCTGGTATTTCGACGACGTGATGGCCGTTAACGAACGGGTGAAAAACACACGCATCGACACCTACGGCCGATATCAGAACCTCCACCAGTGGAGGCTGGAAGATTAGTTGCGCCGGATCGGTCGGCCCGGCCTCGGATCCGATCTCTAGCGGGTTGTCGGAAGTAGAGAGCCGTGCCCGGCGCGGATAGCTGACAAAAGAGAAGGGCGGCTGATACACCGGCCGCCCTCCTTCAGTCCCACGGGGGCTCTCCCCCAAGACCTAGCCGCCCCTCGGGGACTCTTCTCGTCCTACAGACTAACTGTCGTCCTCGTCGAGGTCGTCGTCGTGTGGGACGCCGTCACGATCGTCGTCGCGGAACCCCTCGATCGAGTTCCTGATGTTGTCAGTCACCAGGTTCTCGTTCGGCTGACCTTTCAGCGCCGTGCGCGGATCGATCAACACCATGGCGCCGTTGGTGAACCAGGTCGCCAGGTCGATCGTCAGCGTCACGTTCAGCGGT
>CAYGCW010000444.1:0-921 GCA_964348465.1 uncultured Acidimicrobiia bacterium
CACGGGTCTCCTGGGGGCGCCCAGCCGGTCGGTGAACGCGACGCCGACGGTGCCCCGCCACAGGTTGTGAGCATTGGTGAGCACCCTCCCCTCGCCGACGACCAACCCCGACCCGGCGGAGCGGCGGCTGCCCACCCCCACGAGGGACGGCCCGGCCTTCTTCAAGGCGGCGGCGATCGTGTCCTGAATGGCGTCCAGCGCGGTTGCCATGTCGTCCTCCCGTCTTGACCTCGAGGATAGTTACTTGTAACTTGCAAGTAACTATGTACACGATTTCCCGGGCTCCGTCAAGTCTCTCGCCTACGATGCGCGGCATGAGCGACGACGCCCGCGCCTCTGCGCTCGCCGCCGCGGTCGGCGCCGTCGGGGACCGCTGGACGTTGCTGGTCGTAGACGCGCTGCTCGCCGGGCCGCGCCGATTCGGGGATCTGGAGAACGCCGTTCCCGGCATCGCACCCAACGTGCTCTCGCAGCGCCTCAAGCGTCTCGCCGCCCACGGCATCGTGGTGGCCACCCCCTACAGCCGCCGCCCGCCGCGCTTCGAGTACTCGCTCACCGCCGCCGGGCGCGACCTGGCGGGCGCGCTGCGCCTGCTCGCCCACTGGGGCGCCTCCCACGGCGGCGACGTCGAGCCGCCCCGCCACGACCTGTGCGGCACGCCGGTCGAGCCCCGCTGGCACTGCCCGACCTGCGCCCGGGCAGTCGACGAAGAGACCAGCGACCTCCGCTACGCCTGACCCACCGCGCCTACGCCTCGCCTATGCGCCGGCCAGGACCAGCTCCCGCAGCAGGTCGAGGCCGACCGGACCGTGGCCCAGCACGCGGCGGTGGAACCCCTTCAAGTCGAAGGCGTCGCCCTGGCGCTCCCGCAGCTCGTCTCGCAAGTCCAAGATGACCCTCTCCCCCACCTTGTACGAGATC
>CAYGCW010000444.1:931-1803 GCA_964348465.1 uncultured Acidimicrobiia bacterium
GAAGTCGCCGCGGCGCTCCAGCTCACTGCGCATGTCGAGGATCGCCTTCTCGCCCACCTTGTACGAGATCGCCTGTCCCGGCCAGCCCAGGTACCGGGTGACCTCCGACCGTGCGTAGTCGTCGTCCAGAGTGGCGTAGTCGACCAGCATCTCCACCGCCGTCTCGAACGTCCACGGCTCCCCAGGATGAAACGGCTGCCCCGCCGGTATCCGCAGCTCCAAGTGCGAACCGATGTCGATCACCACTCGGCACGCCCGCAGCATCTGGGCGCTGAGCATGCCCAGCACGTAGTCGGGCTTCTCCAGGTAGCCGAGCTCGTCCATCAGGCGCTCGGTGTACAGCGCCCAACCCTCGCCGTATCCGGCATACCACACCATCAGCCGGTGCAGCCTGCTGAGCCGGTCGGCGAGCGCCACCTGGATTCCGCACTGGAGGTGGTGGCCGGGGAAGCCCTCGTGGTAGGCGGTGCTGACCTGGTCGTAGAGCGGTACCACCTCCTGGTCGGGTGCCAGCGAGTACCACACGCAACCCGGCCGGCTGAAGTCCTCCGACGGCTGGATGTAGTAGGCGCCCAGGGCGCCGCGGGTCGGGGCGATCTTGACGTCGACCGTCGTGATCTCTTCGGGCACGTCGAAGTGGGTGCCCTGCAACTCTCGCAAGGCCAGCTCCTGGCGCTCCCGCATCTCCTTCAGGAACTCCTCCCGCGAGGGAGCGGCTCGGGCGACGTCGGTCTTGAGCACCTCGATGGCGCTTGCCAGCGTGCTCCCCGGGGCGATCCGGCCGGCCACTTCCTGCATCTGCGTGCGCAGTCGTTCGACCTCCGCCCAACCCCATTCGTAGGTCTCTCCGGGGTCGATGACCGTCCCCAGAT
>CAYGCW010000445.1:0-1795 GCA_964348465.1 uncultured Acidimicrobiia bacterium
CGACGATCTGGCCACGATCCTCGTGACCCACATCCACCTCGACCACGCCGGCGGTGCGGGCCACCTGGCGGCGCGCTACCCGGCGGCGCGGATCGGCGTGCACCGCAACGGGGCGCGTCACCTCGTGGACCCGACGCGGCTGTGGGCGTCGGCGGAGCGCATCTACGGCGAGGAGGGGATGCGAACACTGTGGGGTCCGATGGCGCCGATCGCCTCCGACCGTCTGCTCGTCCTCGACGAGGGCGACCGAGTGGCGCTGGGCGGAGGCCGCGAAGTCGAAGTGATGTACACGCCGGGTCACGCCCGCCATCATGTCGTGTACCTGGAGGAGCGCAGCGGCGGGTGCTTCGTCGGGGACGCGGTGGGTATCGCGTTTCCGCACGGCCACTTCGTCCAGCCGATCAGTCCCCCGCCGGACTTCGACCCGCACCTGGTGGCGGTCCAGCTGAGGAGGATGGCTGCACGCGAGCCGGCGTTCCTCGGATTCGCCCACTTCGGGCCGGACGCGGCTCCGGGTGCGACGCTGGCCGCCGCCGAGGACAAGCTGTGGCAGTGGGTGCGCTTCGTCGAGACGCTCGAGGGCGACGACGAGGTCGCCGGCGGCCGGCTGCGGCATTGGGTTCTCGACGGCTATCGCTCTGATGGCCACGACGAGGAGACGATCGCTACCTACGACCGCAACACGTACTGGCCCATGCAGGTCGCCGGGATCCGTCGCTGGCTCGCTCGGCGAACCGGCTGAGCTGCGCCGGTCACGCTGCGGTGGCGGCCAGCGCCGGCCGGCTGGTCATGCCCTTCGGGTTCTCGGTCCGCAAGCCGTAGACGTAGAGCGTCTGACCGATCGAGAGGTGCTGGCGCAGGTAGTCCATGTCGGCATTGGTCACCCGCACGCAGCCGTGCGACGCAGGCCACGGCGGCACGCTCGGGGAGCCATGGATGGCGTAGCCTCCCCGGAAGTAGTACGGCTTGTACATCGCCCCCAGGTAGGACGTGTGGTAGTAGTTCCGCTGGAAGTAGAACGCGAACCGTCCTTCCGGGGTCCGGGCGCGCACGACGTTGCCTGCGTAGTTCTCGAAGAGCTCGCCGTTGCCTGACGAGACCGGCAGGACGGACTCGACCTGGTTGTCGCGTACGAGGTAGAGGACCTGGCGGCCCAGGTCGATCTCGACGCGGTCGGCCTCACTGCGGAGGCGGACCGTCGGCCTGCGCCGCACCAGCTCCCAGTGCTCGGCGCGGAACACGCCGTCCCGTTCCAGGCCGTGGTGTTTTTGGAAGGCGAGCACGGCCTGGTAGGTGCGCCTCCCGAACTCGCCGTCGACGGGCCCGGGCCGGAAACCGGCCGCCAGCAGCGAGCGCTGCAGCGTCTCCACGTCGGCGCCCGCGGCTCCCCGTTCCAGCGTCGTCGCATCCGGCGCGGGTGCGGGCGGCTCGACGGGGCCGTCCCCGGGAGCGAAGATCGCACCGGCGGCGGCGAGTACCAGGATGGCCACTGGCGTCATCTCGGCCTCCGGTCCACGGGGTCGTTGCCGCTCATCCCCCTATCAGAGAATCTAGGTCCTCGAGACCTGGGAAGCCAGGGTCATTGGTCGTGATCGCGTCGCGGAGTCGGGCTGCAGTCTCGCCGTCGCCGAGCGCGGCCGCGGCGCGGGCCGCGACGAACCACTGCCGCAAGTCCTCCTCGAACGGGTCGGAAACGATGCGCTTGGGCTTCACCACGTCCCACGCCTCGCGATGTCGCCCAAGGTCGAGCAGGAACGAACCGTACACGACGCGCCCCTCCTTCATGGTCGGAGGG
>CAYGCW010000446.1:0-1784 GCA_964348465.1 uncultured Acidimicrobiia bacterium
TCCCGGGGACGCCTGGGCGCCGCCGCCGGCTCCGAGCCCCTCGCCGGCATCCCGGCCTGGGCCGCGGCCACCTGGTTCGCAGGGGCATCGGCGCCGAGCCTGCTCGCCATCGCGTTCACGGCCGGCTCCGGTGGCTGGGAAGCGACCGGCGACCTGCTGCGCAGCGTCGTCGACGTCGACGTCGGCCTCGGCTGGACCCTCCTCGCCTGGGTCGGGCCGCCGGCAATCGGACTGCTCGCCATCACCGCCTACGCGTCCCGGCACCGCGCCGCCGTTCGCTTCTCGGCGCGCCGCATGCTGCTGGTGCCCGTCTCCTACGTCGCGGCGCTGCCGTTCGGCCCGCTGGGCGAGGAGCTGGGCTGGCGCGGCTACGTCCTACCCCGTGTGCTGGCCGAGCACGGCGCGCTCGCCGCCGGTTTGATCGTCGGCGTCGTGTGGGCGCTGTGGCACATACCCATGTGGTGGGCGCCGATGGGTACCAGCGTCTCCGGCTCGGCCGTGACGCCGGGCGCGGTCGGCCGGTTCGTCGTGGAGGTGGCGGCGGTTTCGGTGCTGATGACCTGGATGTTCGTCAACACCGCGGGGTCCCTGTGGATCGCGGTCGGCTTCCACACGGCCTGGAACGCCGACGCCCACCGCTTCTTCTTCGCGCCCCTCGACGACGACGGCGCCGCAGGGGTATCCCGGCTGGGGGCCGCCTTCATGGTGGTGGCGGCCGTCGTCGTGATGGTGTGGCCGGGGGCGCTGTGATCGGCCGGCCGGCGCTCAGCCGAGCACCGAGAACGACGACGCCTCGTGGATCTCCCGGTTGCGGCCGAAGGCGCCCATGTCGAGCACCAGGCCGGTGTAGAGCATCTCGACCTTGACGGGGTCCTTGTCGTGGTCGTGGCCGCCTTCCACCGCCTCGATCAGCTTGACCATGCAGTACGCGGCCACCGAGCAGTTCTTGAACTGGTTGCCGCTCGTCCCGATCGCCACGTAGAACCCGTCGAGGTCGGTGCGGTCGTAGATCGGGATCCAGTCGTCGCTGACGTCGTACAGGTCGACGACCCCCTTCCGCTCCTGGGGCACGCCCAGCGCCGGGAGCCGGCGGGCCAGCCGCATCACCTGGTTGTTCCACTGGCTCACGGTGACGTTCCGCTCGAATTCGTCCGGGTCGTCCACCCAGATCTGCGGATCGCAGTCCGGGTCCTGGCTGCCGACCAGGATGTGGTTGCCGACCTCGGGCCGGAAGTAGGTGCCGAGGTCGTCGTCGCCGACCAGCATCCCGTCGTTCTCGAAGTCGAGGCCCGGCGGCGACGGCACGTGGTGGACCTCGTGGCGGAGCGCCCTGGTCTTGATGTTCATCGAGCCCGCCAACCCGGCCATCTCGTTGATGACGAACGAGTGCGGGCCGGCGACGTTGACGACCACCGGCGCCTCGACGACGGAACCGTCGGCCAATTCGACGGCGCTCACCCGACCGCCGTCCGTGCGGATGCCGCTGACCTCGGCGTTGAACCGGAACTCCGCCCCCTTGGCCTCGGCGGCCCGCTGGAGGTTGTGCGTGGCGAGCTGGGGATCGGTCACGTAGCCGGCGGCGGTGCTGAACACGGCACCGGACAGGGTCGCGTCCGGCTCGTCGAAGAAGTGGGGATCGTCGGCCGCCTTGGGAGGGGCGTGGCTGCCGATGTCGATGCCCGGAACCCGATCTTGCACCTGCTCGGGCGTCAGGCGCTCGTAGGGAATGCCGATCTCGTCGAACAGCGGCAGCACCTTGTCGGTGTACCGCTCGTCGTCGCCCA
>CAYGCW010000447.1:0-789 GCA_964348465.1 uncultured Acidimicrobiia bacterium
GTCTCCGCAACCGCGCTCATGAGGCCCCGATCGATCTCGTAGCGGTCCTGGGTGCGGTCGGTGTAGGGGCGCGCCGGCCGTCGCTCCATCAGCTCCTCCGAACGCTCCCGAGGCGTGCGGACGTAGATCGTCAGCGCCGGGCGGGGGATGCCGAAGTGGCCGAACTCGAGGTCTTCGATCCAGTCTGCCACCGGGGCGCGCCGGGGAGGTGGGAACTGCGCCGCCGTGTAGGCCATGTTGGAAGCGACGTAGCGGTCGAGGAGCACGAGGTCGTGAGCGGCGAGGGAATCCCGGACCGAGTCCGCCGACTCGTAGCGGTCGGCGGCGAACAGCAGCGCCGCCAGCCACGGGCTGTCGTGGTGGCCGGCCGGCAGTAGGTCGCCGTGCAGGAACCGGCCGACCAGGGCGCCGAACGGTTCGTCGTAGCGAGGAAACGAGAGCGTGGCCACGGTCAGGCCCTCGCCCTCACCCAGCCTGCGGATGGCTCCGCCGAGCGTGGCCTTGCCGGCGCCGTCGGTGCCCTCGATCGCGACGAGGGTGCCAGGAGTCGTGCGGGTCACGCCGCGAGCGTAGACGGGCCGGGCTCTTCTCCTGGCGCTACTCGCGCGGGGTCCCCACCCAGACCTCGATCCTCGCCGGCCGGCCCTCGACCGCGGGATCGGCGGTGACGGTGGAGACGACCACTGCACCCTTCCCGACGGCAACCGAGATCGCGTACCCCACCGCCTCCCCGACCGGGACACCGAGCTCCTCGGCTGGCGAGGATGCCCTGATGGTGGTCGACGACGG
>CAYGCW010000447.1:799-1768 GCA_964348465.1 uncultured Acidimicrobiia bacterium
TCGGGTACCCGACCGCCTCGAGTCCGTGTTCGGGGCCGTTGAGCCGCCAGCGTTCGCCGTCCGGGCTGTACCAGATCGCCACCTTCCCCGTGGGCGGGAACGACGACCGGTAGGCGCTGTCGACCGCCACCGCCCAACCCTCGATGCCGCCCGTGAACGCCGGCTCACCGGAGTCGCGATCGAGGACGGCGAACGTCCCGGCTGCGAAGTCCACCTCGATCGCCCCGGGCGGGTAGGAGTTCACGGTGAGGGTGCGGCCGTCCGGCCGGGGGATCCGCCACTGCCCGCTCTCGATGTTGAGCGTGGTGCCGTCCGGGGTGCCGGGGACGGATACCGTGGGCGTGAACACCTCGGCGCCGATGCCGCCCATCGACCCGTAGGCAACTGCTCCGAGGCCGCCGCCGACGATGCCGTGGGCGTTGGCGGTGGTCCGGTCGGAAGGAAGCCGCATCCGCTCGAATCTCGCGCCGTCGCCCGAGCTGAGGACGATCAACCCGCCGGTCGCGATCGTCACCCCGCCCGGGTGGCCGGCTACCGGGCCTGCCGGCTCGTCGCCGGCCGTGCCGGATGCGTCCCACGTGATCCCGTCCTGCGACGAGAACAGCACCAGGCCGTCGCCTGCGAAGCCGGTGGTCCAGAAGCGGCCCGCGGCCACCGAGGCCGTCCGCAAGAACGAGTCTCCCGGGACACGGTCGAGATCGGCGGGCTCCCACGCTCCGCCCGCCCGCCGCGTCCACGCCATCGGGCGCACCGCCTCCTGGCCGCGCAGCGCCGCGGCATCGACGCCGGGGACGGCGAACTCTTCGATCGGGAGACCGCCGGGCCCGGTGAGGATCACGCCGCCGCCACGCGAGAGCACTGCGTGGAAGCCGCGCGGCAGCGGGTCGGGGACGTCCGCTGCAATCAGGGCGGCAAAGTCGGCGTTGCGCGTCCCGAAGCCCACGACGAGGGCATCGCCGTTCCGGGCCG
>CAYGCW010000448.1:0-1764 GCA_964348465.1 uncultured Acidimicrobiia bacterium
CGAGCTGATAGGTGAAGAGCCGGGATAGCCCCTCCGTGCCGGTGAAGCCGGTGAGATGGAGGGTTTCGTCTCCCAGCACCGTCTCGACGACGGGGTCCAGCGGGACGGTGGCGGCACCGGCCGGGCCGGTTGGGCGCACGAACAGCCCGGCGGCCAGCAGCGTCGCCACGGCGACGGCGATCAGCGGGATGCGGCGGCGCTCGATGGATGGAGTCATGGCGGCCCTCCTTCTGGGAGGGGGCGATGGTCAGGACGCCGCGCTCGGCCGGGCCTGCCGGGTCGCCCCCCGGAGTCCGAGTCGGAACCTGTCAGTGGAAAGGTACTCCTGCCTGCGACGGCCGACGGCTCGCCGTCAGTCGCCCCCCGCCAGCCGGGCCAGCAGCTCGTCGACGTCGGCGTCGCCGTGGTACAGGCCGAAGCCGATGCGCAGGCGGTCGGCGCGATAGTCGGTGACCACGTTCCGCCGGTCCAGCAGGTCGTGGACGGCGGCAGCGTCGGGACGGCGGAACGTGAGGAAGTGGCCCCGGTCGGGCGCGGTCTCGTCGGGGATCAGGGTGGCGCGGTCCAACAGGGTTGGGTCGAGGCCGTCGAGGAAGCGCCTCTGCAGCCCGCCGACGTGGGCGTGGATGTCGGCGACCGACACTCCGAGCCCTCCGAGCCACTCCAGCACGGCCCGCAGCCGGTACAAGCCGGTGAAGTCGATGGTGGCGCCCGCAAACCGGCGGCCGTCGCCCGCATAGCCCACCGGCCCACCGCGGCCCGAGGCCAGCTCGCCGAACGACGCGAACCATCCGGTGTTGACCGGCCGCAGGCCGTAGGCGGGCGGGCATGCGAGAAAGCACGCCCCCTCCCCGGCCATGGCGTACTTGTAGCCCCCCGCCACGTAGAAGGCGCGCGGCGCGATCGGCGCCAGGTCCGTGGGCAGGGCCATGAAGCCGTGGTAGCCGTCGATCACCGCGAAGGCGGGTTCGGGGACGGCAGCCACGAGCCCAGGCAGGTCGGGCGTCACGAACCCGGAGTCGTAGAACACGTGGCTGACGTACATCAGGTCGTACCCCCCACCCGCGACCGCCGCCAGGAAGCGATCCCCGAAGGATGCGAACGGCTCGACGGCGACCCGCTCCACCTCGGCGAGCCCCTCCTCTTCCAGCCGCCGGGTCTGGCGGGTGAAGCTGTGGAACTCCCCGTCGGTGGCGAGGATCCGCGCCGGCGACGGCAGGCACGAGAGGATGCGCACCAGGAACTCGTGGGTGTTGGGGGCGAAGGCGATGGCGGCCGGGTCGGCGAGGCCCAGCACGCCGGCGATGGCGCGCTGCGTGGCCGGCACCACCTCCCCGAAGATCCGCTCCCACTTGCGGTCGGCCAGGGCGGCGGCGTCCTCCCACGCCCGCCGCTGCGCCTCGAGCGTGACGTCGGGCCACAGGTGGTGGCTGTGGGCGGCGAAGTGGAGGCGATCCGGGTCGGCGCCCAGGAAGCGGGAGAAGTGTCCCTCGAGGTTCACGGCTCGCCGAGGCGGAACCCCATGGTCTCCTCCATCTCCGGCGGCAGCGCGGGGAGGGCGGAGCGGGGGATGAAGAACGTCGACAGCTCGAACAGGTCCCGGAAGACGCGGTAGGCGTCGGCGGTCCGGCGCAGGTACTCGTGGCCGGACGTGCCCCCGGTGCCGATCTTCTCGCCGATCATCCGCACCACCATCAGGGCGTGGCGGTACCGCCAGGCGGTGAAACCTTCGTCGATGTCCATCAGCGCCGTCAGCAGCCGGAA
>CAYGCW010000449.1:0-1745 GCA_964348465.1 uncultured Acidimicrobiia bacterium
CGAACGCAGGCTCGTAGAACGTCATCGCGCCGGCGGGTCCGACGAAGGCCCAGCTGGCGGCGATCATCTGCCACGGCTGCTGCGCGACCGAGAGCAGCACCAGGCCGGCTCCGCCGAGGGCGGCCCCGGTGCCGACGAGGCCGCGCACGCCGCGGCGGTCGGCCCGGCGGCCCACGGGAATTGCGAGCAGCCCGCCGATGAGGATGGCGCCCCCATAGGCGACGGAGAGCGTGGTGGTGGAGAAGTCGGCGCCCGCCGCCTCCTCCGTGATCAGGACCGAGAACGCGTACAGGAGCGTTCCGAAGGCAACGGCGACCGACGCCGAGAGCAGCGTCATCGCCGGCCAGCCGGGCTGGGCGCGGCGCACGTTCACCGGGGACATGGCGGCACGGTACCGGCGGGCGGCGGTGGGCTTGGCCGCCGGGCGTCCACGTAGTAGGACGGGCCGATGCGGACCTCCGGCCGCCTCCCGTTGATGGCCGTCGTCGGTGCGCTGACGTCGGCTCGGCTCGTCGTCAACACCGCGCAGCGGCTCGTGGCGCCGTTCCTGCCCGCGATCGCGCGCGGGCTGGGCGTCTCGCTGGAACGGGCGGGAGTGCTGGTCTCGGTGCGGTGGCTGGCGGGCCTGGCAACGCCGGCGGTGGTAGCGGCGCTGGGACGCGGCGAGCGACGGCTGCGCCTGGCGCTGACCGGCCTGGCGTTCTTCGGCGTGGGCGCCGCGCTCACCGCGGCCACCGGCTTCTACGCGGGGGCCCTCGCCGGGTTCGCGCTGATGGGGCTCGGCAAACCCGCATTCGACATCGCCGCCCAGTCCTACGTGGCCGACCGCACTCCGTACGAGAACCGGGCTCGCTACCTCTCGGTGCTCGAGCTCACGTGGGGCGGGGGGTTGGTGGTCGGCGCGCCGGTGGTGGGGTGGTTCATCGCCCGGTGGGGATGGCGCAGCCCGTTCTGGCTGGTGGCCGGGCTGGCGGTGCTGGCCGCCGCGGCGCTGTGGTGGCTCATGGAGTCCGACGGCGGCGGCGGCGGCTCCGCAGCCCCTCGGCTGCGCCTCAGCGCCTCGGCGGCGGCGCTGCTCGGGGTCGCTCTGCTGTTCAGCTTTGCCTCGGAGCTGGTGGTGGTGGTGTTCGGGGCCTGGCTCGAGGATGCCTACGGCCTGTCGCTGCTGGCGCTCGGGGCGACGTCCACGCTGATCGGGCTCTCCGAGATGGCGGGGGAGGGCGCGACCCTCGCCGTCACCGATCGGGTCGGCAAGCGGCGGGCGGTGGGGATCGGGCTGGCGGTGTCGGCGGCCGGCTACCTGGCGGTGGCCGCCGAGCCGGCGTCGCTGGCCGTCGGCCTGGCGCTCCTGTCGGTGGCGCTCTTCGCGTTCGAGTTCACGGTGGTGTCGAGCATCCCGCTGGCCACCGAGGTGGTGCCGGCGGCCCGGTCGCGCTATCTCGCGTTCTTCGTGGTTGCCATGGGCCTCGGCAGGGCCGCCGGATCGGCACTGGGGGCGGTGGTATTCGGCGTCTTCGGCCTGGCCGGGAACGCCGTGGCCGCCGCCGCCGCCAACGTCGCCGGCCTGGCGCTGCTCGTCGTCTGGGTCCGTGAGGGCGACGCGACATGAAGCCCGGCCAGGTTCCGACCCGGGAAATTCTTCCTTGCGGGAGCCTTGAAACCGGGTAGGGGTGGCGGTTACGTTGCTGGCACAAGCCAGCAGGGGACGGTTGGTGGTTTCGGTTCGAGCGTGCCGGTTGTGGTTG
>CAYGCW010000450.1:0-1744 GCA_964348465.1 uncultured Acidimicrobiia bacterium
TACGCCGACGAGGCGTTCTTCACCGGCACCGCCGCCGAGGTGACGCCGATCCGCGAGATCGACGACCGGCCGGTCGGCACGGGCAAGCCGGGTCCCGTCACCCGGCGGGCCCAGGAATTGTTCATGGCCGCCGTCACCGGGAAGCTCGAGGCGTACCGCCACTGGCTCGACCCCGTTTGATGGGCCAGCAGCCCAACATCCCCCTCTCGATCGAGGATCTGCCGCGCCCCACGGCGCACCCCGACCCGCCTCGCCGCTGGTCGCCGCGGCGTCCCGGCGACCTTCATGCGCCCGGCGACGTGCCGTGGGGCGGGCTGTTCGGGACGCCCGGTCCGGACACGGGGTACGTGCTGCGCCTGGTCCGCGACACCGAGCTGGCCGTCACGGATCGGGAGGACCGCCACGACGCCGAAGTCGCCGTCGCCGCCCTCGCCGCCGCCAGAGCCAGCCACTTCGGCAGAGCTCCGGTGGTCACCGACGTCACCGTGGCGAAGCTGATCCTCGGCCTCGACCCTGACCTGCCAGCAGACGTCGGCGCCGCGTTGGCGGCCGAGCGTCCGGCGTGGCTCGCCAACGCCTCCCACCGCCCCGAAGAGATCAGGCGCCTGGTGGCCGGCGTGCCGGTCGACGTCCTGGCGGCGCCGGTCGCCGAGGTGCAGCGGAGGGCGGCGGGCGGGGAGCGCCTGATCCGTCGCTGATGGCGAAGTACCGCTTCCTCTCCGGTGAGGTCGTGCCGCTGCCGCCCGACGCCGCGCTTCCCGAGTACCACACGCCGTGGTGCTACGGCTGCGGGCCGAAGAACGAGCAGTCGCTCGGGATCCGCTTCGCCACCGACGGCGACCGGGTCGTTTCGGAGCTGGACTTCGCGCCCTGGTTCCAGGGCGGCCCGGGAGTCGTGCACGGCGGGGCGACGGCGGCGTTCTTCGACGACCTGATGGGCACCGTGCTCATGGCGCACGCCAAGCCGTCCGTGACCGCCAAGCTGGAGGTCAACTATCTGCGCCCGATCCCGCTGGGAGTCCGGATCCGCGGCGAGGCCTGGCTGGCCAGGGAGGAGGGGCGCAAGCTCTGGGTGGAGGCCGAGGGCTTCGATGCCAACGGCGAGCGCTACGTCGAGGCCGGGGGGCTGTTCGTCCGGATCGACTTCGAGCACTTCGAGCGTGTGGCGGCGGCCGCGCCCGAAGAGGTGCGCCGGCGGCTGGAGCGGTACCGGGAGGGCGAGTACTACCCATGAAGATCGTCAGAGTCCACACCGACGCCGACGACATCACCTACGGCGCCGTCGAGCCGGAGGGCATCCGCCTGCACCGCGGCAGCCCGTTCGTGGCCTGGGAGCCCACCGAGGTCGTCGTGCCGATCACCGAGGCGCGGCTGCTGGCCCCGGTCCTGCCCACCAAGGTCGTGGCCGTCGGCAAGAACTACGCCGACCACGCCGCCGAGATGGCATCCGAGGTGCCCCAGGAGCCCATCATCTTCCTCAAGCCGGCCACGTCGGTGATCGGCCCGGGCGCAGCCATCACCCTGCCGCCGCAGTCGGAGGAGGTCCACCACGAGGCGGAGCTGGCGGTGGTGATCGGGAGCGTGGCCCGGCGCGTCAAGGCCGAGGATGCCTCCCGTCACATCCTCGGGTACACCGCCGCCAACGACGTCACGGCCCGCGACCTCCAGCGCCGCGACGGGCAGTGGACGCGCGCCAAGGGCTTCGACACGTTCTGTCCGCTCGGGCCGGCGGTCGAGACCGAGT
>CAYGCW010000451.1:0-1735 GCA_964348465.1 uncultured Acidimicrobiia bacterium
GTTGCGGACCGCACCGGTGACGGGGTCGACGTAGTGGAGGACCCGGTCGGACATGTCGCCGTCGCGGTTGAAGTCGGCACCCTGGCCCGCCTCGTGCACCATGAACATGCTCGGCGCCGCCATGTCCTCGCCGGCCAGCCGCAGGTTGGTGAGCCCGGCGGCGGGGTCGAACCGGAACACCACGTCGTCGGCCATGTCGCCGTCCCGGTTCAGGTCGGAGCCCTGGGCCGACTCCTCGACGGTGAGCAGCGCCCCGTCCCCCGAAGCGGTGGCGTTGGAGCCCGCCAGCCGCAGGTTGCGGACTCGGCCCGTGTCGAAGTCGTAGACGGCGAACACGTTGTCGTCGGTGTCGCCGTCGCGGTTCAGATCCCTGCCCTGCTCTCGGACGCTGAGGAGGCCGGGGATGCCGTCGAAGGGGCCCGCAGCGATCCGCAGGTTGCGGAACCCGTGGCCGGGCCGGTACAGGTGAAGGATCGTGTCGTCGGTGTCGCCGTCCCCGTTGAGGTCCGTGTCGCCTTGCCGGCGCTCGGGCACTTGGAAGAAGAACCCCGGCCCGCCGGGTTGGCTCTCCGTGATGCTCCCGGCGCCGCCCGTGAAGGTGGCAAGGCGGCTGTTGACGACCGGCCCGCCAGGGACGGTGACGTGGACGACGTCGTCCAGCCGGTCGCCGTCCCCGTTGAGGTCGGTGCCCTGGTCCTCCTCGGACACCGTGAACGCCCCGCGCGCCGGGGCGACCTCGCCGGCGAGGCGCAAGTTCTCGATCCGGCGCGCCTCCCGAGCGGAGGCCGGCAGCGGCTGCAGGGCCGGAACCACCAGTATCCCGACGACGGCGACGACCGTTGCGCTCCGTGGCAGGAGGCGCCGATCCATGCCGTCCCGGCTCCCGTCTCCCCCTGTGTCTCCTCGGAGCCAAGCCTAGGCGCGCCGGGGTTCCGGCGCCGGGCTCGAGAGCCGTTCGGACCGGCCCCTCAGCCCGTGGACTCGCACTCCTTGTACTCCTCGCCGTTGAAGCACTCGTCGGTGCCCCCGCCCCCGTCGACGATGTCGGTGTCGGGGCCGCCGTCGACCCGGTCGTTGCCGGCGCCGCCGCGGACATCGTCGTCGCCGGGACCGCCGCGCACGTCGTCGTCTCCCGAGTTCCCGAACAGCACGTCGTCGCGGCCCTCGCCGTCGATCACGTCGTTGCCGGGGCCGCCGAGGATCATGTCGTTGCCGTCCCCGCCCAACACTTCGTCGTCGCCGGGCCCGCCGCACACCACGTCGCCCGTACCCAGCGCGACGATGGTGTCGTCGCCGTCGAGCCCGTGGATGATGTCGCGCTCCGGCGTCCCCTGCACGAGGTCGTTGCCGTCGGTGCCCAGGATCGTCGCCACCTCGACGCAGATCGCATAGATGGTGACGGTGACGGTGTCGCCGGCGTGCAGATCGGTGCCCGGGGGCGGGTCCTGCTCGCCGATGGTCAGGTGGAGGTCGATGAGCGGGTCGGGCAGCGGATCGGGCGCCGGCGCCGGCCCGCCCACCACCAGGGCGACGCCCATCGCCAGCAGGATCGCCTCCGCCCGGTCCACCGGCTGGCCGACGATGTCGGGCAGCACCCCCACCGTGGGCGGTGCGGTCGTCGCCGTCGTGGTGGTCGGCGGCACCGTCGTGGTGGTGGCGCTGGTGATGGTCGTGGTTGCGTGCGTCGTCGTTGCCGCCACCGTGGTCGTCGTCGAGCCGGCCACGACGTCTTCGC
>CAYGCW010000452.1:0-1109 GCA_964348465.1 uncultured Acidimicrobiia bacterium
CATGTCCGACCGGGTCCTCCACTACGTCGACCCCGTCACCGGTGCGGTCCGCAACCTGCGCCGAGCGGTCACGTTCGGAGCGCGCCCGGCCGGTGACCACGTCGTCTTCGCCGTTCCCGAGGCCGGCCAGGGACCCGGAGGCACGGACCTCAACGGGGACGGCGACAAGCTGGACGCGGTCATGCACGTATTCGTCCCGCCGACCACCGTCATCAACACCCGCTTCGTCCGGAGTTCGGCCGGGAGAGGGGTCTGGCGCGCCTCCGAGATGGAGCAGGGCATCGACCTGAACCGCGACGGCGACCGCCGCGACTCCGTCTTCATCGCGTACGACCCGGGCACGAGGCGGGTCCGCAACACCCGGCTGGCGGGCGACGATTGGCAAGAGGCCACGGGCGGCTATCTCCTCAGCGTTTCGGAGCTGGAGCAGGGACGCACCGACCTCAACGGCGACGGCGACATCGGCGATCACGTCATGCACTTCTTCGACCCGGCCACCGGGGCCCGCGGCAACCTGCGGATCGCCGGCTTCGGAGGAGAGCTGGCGAACCTCTTCGTGGCGGACGAAGCGATGCAGGGCCGCACCGACCTCAACCGCGACGGTGACCGTGTCGACCTCGTCCTGCATCACTTCCGGCCCAGATACACCCTGGGAAGGGCGCTCCCTCCCGGCTTCAGCCGCCAAGCAGACGCCGGACCGGGCTTCCTGTTCGAAGTGTCCGAGGCCGCCCAGGGCAACACCGACCTCAACCGTGACGGCGACACCACCGACACCGTGGTCCACGCGCTGGTGGAGTATCCGGAGCACACCGTGGGCCTCGTCGATCCGGCCACCGGGATCTGGCGCCTCCGGGGAACCGAAGGGGCGACGGCCGCGTTCTTCTTCGGCAACCCTGCCGACGTCCCGTTCATGGGCGACTGGGACTGCGACGGCGTCGACACGCCGGGGCTGTTCCGCCAGTCGGATGCGTTCGCCTACCTCCGCAACTCGAACACGCAGGGCATCGCCGACGTCCGGTTCTTCTTCGGGGACCCGGCCGACGTCCCGATCGCAGGCGACTTCAACGGCGACGGCTGCGACACCGTCTCCCTCTTCCGCCCCTCTGAGA
>CAYGCW010000452.1:1137-1710 GCA_964348465.1 uncultured Acidimicrobiia bacterium
CTCGGCGCGGCCGACTTCTCGTTCGCGTTCGGGGACCCCGGCGACAAGCCGGTGGTCGGCGACTGGGACAGCGACGGCATCGACGAGGTCGGGCTGCACCGCGAGTCGACCGGGTTCTTCTACTACCGCGACACGCTCACCACCGGGATCGCCTCCGGCCGGTTCTACTTCGGCGATCCCGGCGACCGGTTCGTGGCCGGTGACTGGGGAAGGGTCGACGGGACGGACACGCCGGCTGTGTTCCGGCCTTCGGCGCAGACGTTCTTCTTCCGCCATACGAACACGCCGGGTGTCGCCGATTCCCGGCTCGTGTTCGGTCAGCCCCCCTGGCTGCCGGTCGGCGGGGCGTTCGGATTCTGACGAAATACCACCTGGTGTGGCCGAGTTGCCACGGAAAGGTGAGATTTCTCTTGCATAGGTGCCGGGGTGTGGATAAGCTCGCGCCCAGATAAGACGGGAATGGGCGGATAGCGGGATTCTGCAGGTTGGCGACCTAGCGTCGCCCCAGGGGTGAATCCGTGCCCGCACGCCGATCCTTTTGGCTGAGACACAAGGTGGTGGGCGTGGCATGAA
>CAYGCW010000453.1:0-1702 GCA_964348465.1 uncultured Acidimicrobiia bacterium
ACCGGGGCGACCCGGCCCTCGACCTCTCCCTCGGGTACGCCTGGTTCAGCGCTGGGGCCCGCACTGCCTTCTTCGACGCCTGCGGCCCGGTCGATCCCGACACCGCTGGGCGCGCTCGGTTCCGGGCGCTGTACTACGCCCCCGTCCTCATCCTCTACGGACGCGACATCGGGGACCCGGCCGTGGAGCTGACCGGGCGGAGAACACTGGGCGCTCTCGATTGACGTTCAAGCGGGATCGCCCGCCTGGTCGACAACGTGGCGACTGCTCGGCTCCGTGGCAACGGCCACGCCGCCGCCGACGACCTGCAGATGCAGGCGCAGCTCGGGAGCGCCGGGCGGGCCATCGGGGACATCGATCGCGACTCCGCCGGCCACCCCCCGGTGGCTCACCACGACCCGCCATCCCTCGCCCACAAGCACCCGCGCCCCACCCGCCACGACGAGCAGATCGACGTCGGCCCCCTCCGGCGACAGGCGGGCCCGGCGCAGGTCGAGATCGACGCCGCCGATGACGACCCGAACCCGGCCCCACCGCAGGGCCTGGGCGGTACTGGCGAACTCGCGCCCGTCGGCGGCGGCCAGGAGGTCGAACTCGTCGCCGCCCTTCTCGTCGATCTCGGTGACGAGTCGCTCGGCCGCCAGCGCCATCAGCTTGATGACGCTGCCCAAGAGCACCAGGCGGATCACGGAACGCACCAGTCCACGCATCGGACTCAGGCGGGGACGATGGTGCAGGAGCAGTCGAGATGGACCGGCGGGATGCCCGTGCCCTTGGGGGTGGTGCCGCTGGGCGCCCACGCCGTCCCCACGGACGCCGGACACTCAGCGCACATGCGTCCATCGGCGATGCCCTTGACGCTCTCCACCTGCAAGGCCTCCAGGCCCCACAGCACCCCGTCGTGGTAAGACGCGAGGGAAGCCGCTCGCAAGTGCCGCTCGGCTCCGTCCGTGCGCCACGTCCGGAACACCCGTGACACGGCGGCCGTCGCCTGACGGTGACCGGCCCCGGCGGCGGCCGCCCGCTGCGCCACCTCATCGACGTCGGCGAAGAGCGAGCCCGCCACTTCGTTGGTCGGGTTGGAGGGGGCGACGTTGTCGGGATGCGGGGTCGACGCCGACCCCGTCAGCTCCGCTGCTGCCGCGTAGCCGGCGACCAGAGCCTCCTGGGCCAGGGTCTCCAGATCGGGGCGGAAGGCCCCCTCGAACACCGCTCGATCGGGGCGCCATTCCTCGCCCCCCTCTCGCAATTCCTCGAGGGTCTGGTTCTGGAGTTCGACCAGCGCCTTCTTGAAGATGCGCAGCGCCCTGTTGGTCACCGGCAGCAGCAGGCGATCACGGAGCTCGAACGGGTCGACCGTGACGACGGTGGTCGTCGGCACCGGTTCGGGTGTTGCTACCTCCTGTGGCGCCTGCGTTGCGCCCGCCGGCGATGGTGCCCCCTCTCGCAGTGCCGCGAAGAGGCTGTCGACCGCGTCCGGCTCCGGCGCCGTTACCGGGGGTGCCGGCTCCGGCGGGGTCGGCGACTCGGCGGCGGGTGTCGGTTCTGCCTCCGCCGCCGGGGCATCGGGAGGTTCGGGCACCGCGGCAGCCGGTTCCTGGGGGACCGCCGCCCCACCGCCTTTGACTTCGTCCAGCAACTTGGCCACCGCGCTCTCGGCCTGCTGGCGTCTCTCGCGCAGCTCGCGCACCTCATCGGCCAG
>CAYGCW010000454.1:0-1700 GCA_964348465.1 uncultured Acidimicrobiia bacterium
CGGATCTCGTCCTGTCGGCGGGCCGCCCGATACAGCTCCCACTGCGCGGTAGCGATCCCCCCGTGCTTGTTGGAGTCGGAGTAGCCGAGCATGACCTCCTGGATCCCGCCGCAGGCGTCCACCACGGTCCGGTACTCGGTCAGCGAGAGCAGGTCGTCGACGATCGCGCCTGCGGCCGCCACCTCGGCGGTCGTCTCGAACAGGGGCACGAAACCGATGCGGGCGATGCCGGCGTGGACGTCCACCAGCCCCGCTTCCCGCGCCAGCACCACCGCTGCCAGCACGTCGTCCACGCCCCGGGTCTCGGAGATCACGTAGCTCTCGATCACCTCGGGCCCGAACCGTTCCAGGGCGGTGCTCACGGTGGCGAAGGTGGCCATCGTGCGCCCTTGCTCGCCGTCGAGCCGGGTGGCGGGCGAGGACAGGGGGCGGCGGCTGCGCAGCTCCTCGGCCAGCAGCTCCGTCCGGGCGGTCCTGTCGAGGGCCGCGTAGTCCACACCGATCCTGGCGTACAGCGACCCGAGGACGCCGTGGAGCTTGGCGGCGTGCTCCCGGATGTCCATGGTGGCCAGCCGGAAACCGAACGCCGCCACCCGCCGCACCAGCCGCGCCACCGAGCCGCCTGCGATCAACTCGCCGTGGTTGGCGGCCAGCGACCGCTGCATCAGCGTGAGGTCGGCGAGCAGCTCGCCGGCCGAGGCGTAGTCGCGGCCCGGCCGGTGCCGGGCGCCGGCGGTCATGCGCGATCGGGTGTTGAGAAGCCGCTGGTGGACGTAGCCGAGCTTCTGCCGGTACGGCTCCCCGGGACTCAGCCGGCCGAACCGCTCCCGGGTGTCGGGGAGGTCATCGCCGTCGACGGCCAGCGACGCCGCCAGTTCCTCCGAGCAGCCGACGATGCGCTCCGAAGAGCTCAGCTCACCGGCCAGCTCCTCGACGGCGGCGATCAGCTCCCGGAGGGCGTGGTCGTGCTGGATGGCGAGCACCTCCAGCGTCACTTCCGCCGTCACGCGTGGGTTGCCGTCCCGGTCGCCGCCCACCCATGTTCCGAACTGGAGCGGAGCCCGGGCGGGGCCGAGCGCCACTCCCAGCCGCCCGAGCTGATGGTCCAGCTCGTCGAACAGGTCGCCGGTCACGGCGCTGAACAGCTCGTCGAAGTAGAACACCACCGAACGGGCCTCGTCGATCGGGTCCGGCCGCTCGCGGCGCAGCTCGTCCGTCTGCCAGATGAGGTCGACCACCTCGGCGAGCCTGCGCTCGACCCGGGCGGCGTCCGCATCGCTGAGCCGCGGGTCGGCCCGCTCCTCGAGCAGCTCGGCGACCGTCCGGACCTTGGTGAGGATCGAGCGCCGGGCGGCTTCGGTCGGGTGGGCGGTGAAGACCGGCCGCACCTCGAGGCGGTTGGCCACGGAGGCCACGAGCTCGGCGTCGACGTCCGCCGCCAGGATCCGGTCGACGGAGCCCTGGAGCCGGCCCCGCGGGCGGCCTTCGCTGCGGCCCTGGTGCTCGTCGAGTCGGTGGGTCTGCTCGGCGACGTTCGCCAGGTAGAAGTAGGCCGAGAACGCCCGCACGAGCTGGATCGTCGTGTCGAGGTCGAGGCCGGACAGCAGGTCGTCCAGCTCCTTGACGGCAGCGGGGTCGTCGCCGCTGCTGCGGATGCGCTTGGTGAGGCTGCGCACCCGCTCGACCAGCTCCAGGAGCTC
>CAYGCW010000455.1:0-1685 GCA_964348465.1 uncultured Acidimicrobiia bacterium
TATCGGGCGGCGTGGTCTCGTCGGGGGTCGTCTCGTCGGGCGTCGTCTCCTCGGTGGCCGGAGGAGCCCCCGGCACTGTGGTGGTGCCGTCCTCCTCGGCGCTGTCGCCGCAGGCGGCAGCCACCATCATGAGGACGGCGACGAGCGCCAGCCATCGTTTGATCTTCATGCTCTCTCTCCCATGGTGTGTGCGCATTGCTCCCAGAGGGCCGCTCCGCAACACCGGAGCTCCCTTCCCGCCGCCAACGCTACACGCAACGGCCCCTCCGGTCGTCGATCCATCAGGTAAGAAGTGCCAACTCACCCAGAAGAGACCGGCTGCGAAGAACGGGCCGTCGAGGAGCACCAGCAGGCCCGGCGGGTCCGACGCCAGGTAGATGCGCCCGGCGCGCATCAGCGATCCGAGCATCCGCCCGGCGTCCGCCCCGCCGCCGTCTCGAGATCGCCACCGGCGACGGGGAGACACTGACGTTCGAGGCCGAACCGGAGTAGCCGGGCCCTCAGCGGCGGACGAGTTGCAGGAATCGGCCCCGGCTCTCGGCGCCGAGGCGCGCCATGCGCTGGTAGGTGACGGGATTGTCGGGGCTCGTCTCGGTGACCAGGTGCTCGTGCCCCCACCCGGCCGCGGCTCTCAGCCCCTGCCTGAGCAGCGCAGCGGCGATGGTCGTGTTCCGGTACTGGCGGACGACACCGATGAGCCCGAGCCGCGGCCCGTCGGGGTTGCGCCAGATGCGCAGCAGTGCCGCGTACTCGCCGTTGCGGTCGTCCATGCCGACCAGATAGGCAGACGGGTCGAATGGGGGCGACTCGGCCAGTTCCTCGCGGAACCACTGGCGGTCCCCCCGCCAACCGTCGCTGCCCGGGACATCCTGGCGGAGCGTGTTGTCGAGCGTGAACAAGCGGTCCTCGTCCACCTCGTCGGCGGGACGGATGCTCATGCCGGACGGCACCCACGCCCGATCGACCGCGGCGATGGCTCGTTCGAATGGGATCACGAACCGCTCGCTCACCATCTCGGTCTCGAAGCCGGCCGTCCGCAGCGCCGCCAGGCGGCCGCATTCGGCCTCGTCGGCCATGGTGTGGAGCCTGCCGCCCAGGTGCCGAGCGGCGGCCTCGGTCAGCGGCCGGAGCGCGGCGAGGTCGTCGCCCGCGTAGGAGAGGAAGGTGCGCAGGTCCGGGCGCTCCTGAGCGAGTACGGCCCCGACTGCCTGTCCGTCCCGCCGGGCGAGCCAGCGCCATCCCGGCCGGTGCGCATCCCGGGCCCGCAGCTCTTCGGGGGTCTTCCCGTAGAGCGGGGCGGCTGCCTCGTACTGGTCGGTGAGGAGGATGACGTCCACGCGGCGGCGAATCAGCGCCCGAACCGTTTCAGCCGCAAGCTGTTGGAGACGACCGAGACGCTGGAGAAGGCCATCGCGGCGGCGGCGACCATCGGGTTGAGGAGCCCGGCCACCGCGAGGGGAATGGCCGCCACGTTGTAGAAGAACGCCCAGAACAGGTTGCCGCGGATGGTTCCGAACGTGCGGCGCGCCAACTCGAGGGCCGTCGGCACCAGAGCGGGGTCGCCCGACATCAGCACGATGTCGGCGGCTTCGATGGCCACATCGGTTCCCGTGCCCACGGCCATGCCGAGGTCGGCGCCGGTCAGCGCCGGGGCATCGTTGACCCCGTCACCGACGAACGCTACG
>CAYGCW010000456.1:0-512 GCA_964348465.1 uncultured Acidimicrobiia bacterium
TGGGCTGGGCCGGGGTGAACCGGAACTGCGAATCGGCGTTGCCCTGGGTCAACGTATGCCGGAAGTAGAACATGAGGTCCCGGGGCCGGAACACCGCCGGAGTGTCCACCCCGTCCACCAGCCCCCAATCCCCGGCCACGAACCGATCCCCCGGATCCCCGAAGAAGATCTGCCCGTCCGCCACTCCCGTGTCCAGCGTCTCCCGCCAATAGAAGAACCCCGACGCCTCCCGATACAACCCCACCTCGTCCACCCCGTCACCGTCCCAGTCCCCCGCCGTCGGCTGATCCCCCGGATTCCCGAACGTGAACGCGATCTGCGCCGCCCCCATCGGCCGACCCACACACGTCGACGTGAACAGATAGAACCGCTGCTCCGACGGCCGATAGATCCCCAAGTTGTCGTCGCCGTCGCCGTCCCAGTCCCCTGACAGCGGGATGTCGGCCGGGTCGCCGGCGAAACACGAATTGTCCGCCGGGCCCTGGGTGTTGGTGTCCCGGGCGTAGAAGAAC
>CAYGCW010000456.1:522-1683 GCA_964348465.1 uncultured Acidimicrobiia bacterium
ATCCCCCGCGATCGGTAGATCCACCGGATTCCCGTAGAAGAACGCCGTCACCTGCCCCGCCGAGTTCCCCAGGTACCACCGGCCCTGGGTCACATCCACCAACCCCACCGTGGGGGCAACTGCCGGCGGTGGTGGGCCGGCGAGGGCGACGTCCTGGGAGTTGTTCGTGTCGCTGCTCACGTCGTCGCACGAGAACGACCCGGCCCCGTCGCCGAGGCACACCCGGTTCGTCTGGCTGTTGGTGGCGAACACGGCGTCGAGGTCGTCGTCGCCGTCGACGTCGGCCGCCGCCACGCCCTGGCTGGCGCTGGTGTCGGCGCTGACGTCGTCACACGAGAAGCCCCCCGCACCGTCGCCGAGGCACACCCGGTCCGCCTGCCCGTTGTTGGCGAACACGGCATCGAGGCTGCCGTCGCCGTCGACGTCGCCCAGCGCAACGGCATATGTGGCGTTGGTGTCGGCGCTGACGTCGTCGCACGAGAAGCCCCCCGCACCGTCGCCGAGGCAGACCTGATTCTCCTGGCCGTCGTTGGCGAACACCACGTCGAGGCTGCCGTCGCCGTCGACATGGCCGGCGGCCACGCCGCGGGTGGTGTCCGTATCCGTGCTCACGTCGGTGCACGACGAGAACGCCCCCGACCCGTCGCCGCGGCATACCTGGTTGCGCTGGTTGAAGTTCGCGAACACGGCGTCGAGGGACCCACCCCCGTCGAACCGGCCCAAAGCCGCGTACACCGAGAGGTTCGTGTCGGCGCTCCCGTCCTGGCACGTGAACGCGCCCGCGCCGTCCCCGAGGCAGACCTTGTTCGTCTGGCCCTCGTTGGCGAAGACCGCGTCGAGGTCGCCGTCGCCGTCCATGTCGCCGATCGCCGTGCCGACCGAGTTGTCCGTGTCGGCGCTCACGTCCGAGCAGGAGAAGCCCCCGGCTCCGTCGCTCAGGCACACCCGGTTGCGCTCGCCTTCGTTGCCGAACACGCCGTCGACGTCCCCATCGCCGTCGACGTCGGCCGCCGCCACGCTCCGGGTCGAGTCGTCGTCGGTGCTCACGTCGGCGCAGGCGAAGCTGCCGGCGCCGTCACCCAAGCAGGCCCGGTTCCGGGCCGAGAAGTTGGCGAACAGCGCATCGACGTTGCCGTCGTCGTTCACACCGGCGCCGGCGGT
>CAYGCW010000457.1:0-1662 GCA_964348465.1 uncultured Acidimicrobiia bacterium
GCGACGTGGATGCCGCGCTGGCGGCCGCGGCGCACACCGTGCACGAGGTCTTCCAGACCCAGCGCGTCGAGCATGCCTTCGTCGAGCCGGAGGCGACGCTGGCCGAGCCGCTCCCGGACGGCTGCCTCCGGGTGTACTCGGGAGGCCAGGGCGTTTGGGACGACCGCGACCAGATCGCCGCGGTGCTCGGGGTGGAGCCGCAGCAGGTGATCGTGGAGCTGGTCACCAACGGCGGGGCATTCGGCGGCAAGGAGGACATGTCGAACCAGGCGCAGACCGCCCTGGCGGCCCGGCTGCTGGAGCGGCCGGTGCTGTGCGCGCTGACCAGGGAGCAGTCGTTCCGGCTGCATCCGAAGCGTCACCCGATCAGGGTGGAGCTGTGGGTGGGCTGCGACACCGCGGGCCGGCTGACGGCGCTCAGGGCGCGGATGCTGGGCGACACCGGTGCGTATGCGTCGGTGGGGGCCAAGGTGCTGGAGCGGGCGGCGGGCCATGCCTGCGGGCCATACGCGATCCCCAACGTGGACGTCGCCGCCGTCGCGGTGCGTACCAACAATCCGGTGTGCGGCGCTTTCCGGGGCTTCGGCGCCAACCAGGCCCAGTTTGCCGTGGAGGGCGCCGTGGACCGGCTGGCCGCGCAAGTGGGGATCAGCGGCTGGGAGATCCGATATCGCAACGCGGTGCGCGAAGGCGACGTGTGGGGGCCGGGTCAGGTGATGGACGCGGGCTGCCGGGGCGCGGTGTCGTGCTTGGAGGCAGCGCGCCCCGCCTACGACGCCGCGCGGGCTGCCGGCAAAGCCGTCGGCATCGGCCTCGGCATCAAGAACTCCGGACTCGGCAACGGCGCGGTCGAGGTCGCCAAGGCGAGCGTTCGCTTCGACGCCGACGGCTCCGTCGAGGTGCGCCACTGCTGGACCGAGATGGGTCAAGGAGTGCACACGGTCGCCCAGCAAGTCGCCGCCGACGAACTGGGCATCGACCCGTCCCGTATTCGCGTGGTCGTCGACACCACCCGCGAGCTGGGCGCCGGGCAGACCACCGGATCGCGGGGGACGCTGATGGGCGCCGGGGCGGTCGCCGACGCCTGCCGCGCCGCCGAGGCGGGCGGGCGGCGTCCCGGAGTGGAATACCGGGGCGAGTATCGGGTCGACTGGACCAACGCCGTCGAGGAAGGTCTGGAGAACCCGATCGTCCACTCGACGTTCGGCTACGCGGCCCAGGTGGTCGTGGCCGACCCCGACACCGGCGAGATCGAGCGGGTGGTCGCCGCCCACGACGTCGGCCGGGTGCTGAACCGGACCACGTGCGAGGGCCAGATCGAAGGCTCGGTGCACATGGGCCTCGGCTACGCCCTCACGGAGGAGTTCCCCTGCGACTCGGAAGGCCGGCCGCTGCCGACGACGCTGCGCGGGCTGGGGATCCTGCGCGCCAAGGACATGCCGCCCGTGGAGGTGATCCTGGTCGAGGAGCCGCAGCCGGGCTCGCCGTACGGCATCAAGGGAGTCGGCGAGATCGGCCTCGTCCCCACGGCCGGGGCCGTTGCCGCCGCGCTCCACGAGGTCGACGGCCGGTGGCGCACCCGCCTGCCGATCGCGGTCCACGAACCTGTGCTGGCCGGGACGGCCGGCCGATGACGGCCACCACCCCGGGCCTCGTCTGCGG
>CAYGCW010000458.1:0-1643 GCA_964348465.1 uncultured Acidimicrobiia bacterium
ACGTCATGAGGGCCACGGCGCCGAGCGCCCGTCCCGCCCGGGTGCGCCGGAGCGAGACCAGCAAGACTCCCAGGGCGAGTGCCAGCGTGGCAGCGGCAACGGCCAGCAACGCGCTCCGCCCGGCCGCGGCGACGAACCGGGCGTCGGACGCCTCGGCGAAGTTGGCGAGCGTCCAGTTGCCGGGCGCGGGGGAGAGGCCGACGGCTTTGGTCAGCGCCGTCAGCACCAGGGCAGTCAGCGGTAGGAGGGTCGTCACGCCGATGAAGAACCACACCACAGCGGCGCCCGCCGTTCCCCGCCGCGCCCCGGTGGCGGCCGGCCCCGGCGGTGCCCCGGTCCGCGCCGGCTCCGGTGCTCCGCCGATCCAACGGTCGGCGGCGCCGACGACCAGCACCGCCAGCGCCACGAGGCCGGTGGCGAGGACGATGGCGCCGACGAACGCGTCCGGATTCGCCGACCGGGACAGGTCGCGGTAGATCGACGTGGTGACCGTCGAGAAGCCGGCCGGCAGCCCCAGGATCGCCGGGATGCCGAACGAGTTGATGGCGGAGACGAACGAAAGCGCCGCGGCTCCCAGCAGGGCGGGGCGCAGCAGCGGCAGCGTGATCGTCCGCATCGCCGGCCATGGCCCGGCGCCCGACGCACGCGCGGCCCGCACGAGGTCGGGCTCGGCCCGCGCCGCCAGCGCCGCGGCCACGACCAGATAGGCGAGCGGCGCGGCATGTATGCCGATCACGGCCGTGACCCCGGCGGGACCGAACAGGCCCGGCATAGACCAGCCGGTCAGGTCGGCGGTGAGGCCCCCGGGCCCGAACGCCCTCGCCCAGCTCATCGCCGTGACGAACGGCGGCACCAGCAACGGCAGGATCATGGCGAGGCGGAGCCACCGGCGTCCGGGCGCCGCAGCTCGCTCCGTGACGAGCGCAGCTCCGGCGCCGATCGCCACTGCGATGAACGTGGCGCCGAGTCCGGTCAGCAAGGTGTGGCGCGCCGCAGCGGCCACGCCGGGTCCGCGGGCGATGTCGAATGTGCCGGTGCCGGCCTCGAAGACACCGGCGCGCAGCAGGTCGAGCAGCGGCACCACCACCAGAGCGACGAGCAGCAGCCCCGCGACCGCGGCCCGCAGCCCCGGTTGCGCCACCCACGGCCTGGTGCCAGCGGGGGCCGCGGCGTCAGCCGCCGAAGATCTCCCGGTAATCGTCGAGCAACTCCTCCTGACGGTCGAACGCCGCCTCCCAGTCCACCGTGACCGCCGGCCCGTAGTCAGGCCACGCCACGTCGGACCGTACCGGCTCCCAGCCGGTTGCGGCGATCGCTTCCTGGGCCTCGGGGGTCAAGACGAAACCGGCGAATGCCTCGGCGGCGGCCCGGTTGCCGGACTCGGCGACCACGCCGATGGGGCTGTAGAGGGCGATCGCGCCGCCCTCCGGCCAGATCAGTTCGATCGGTGATCCCTTGTCCACGGCGGTGCGGGCGGGCTTGTCCAGGGTGATTCCGGCCCGGTACTGGCCCTCGGCGACGCCGTTGATCACGTCGCTGGGGGAGAGCACCTGGACGGCTCCGGCGGCGGCGAGGTCGCGGTAGTAGTCGATCCCGAACCCCTCTGCGAAGGCGAAGTACCCGAGGGCGGCGAACGCCGACCC
>CAYGCW010000459.1:0-1637 GCA_964348465.1 uncultured Acidimicrobiia bacterium
CACGTGCGACGTCTTCGACCTCGATCCCACCTTGTTGAGGTCGGGTCCGCCGGACGCGGCCGCGCTGCCCGACGCCGCCATTCCGTACGACACCTCGATCACGGCCCCCCGCACCTCTACGCTGCTCGACCGGACCCCGACCCCGCTGGTCGACCTGTTGGCCCGCTTCCGGGAGGAGTACGAGGCGGCGGCGTGAGGACCGGCGCTGCCGTGCTGGCGGCGGTCGCGGCCCTCTCGGCGTGCGGCGACCCAGGCGTCGACCCCGCCGACCTGCCGGTCGCCCGGCTCGCAGGAGAGGTGTGCCGGGTCCCGCTCTTCGCCGGCGCGGTGGCGATCGGCGAGGGGCTGGTGCTGACGGCCGCCCACGTCATCGCCGGCGCCGAAGGTGACATCGTCGTTCGACTGCCGTTCGGTGCCGAGAGGCAGGCGACACCCGTCGCCTTCGACCCGGAGCGCGACCTGGCGTTGCTGTCCGTCGCTGGCCTCACGGTCCCATCCGTCGAGCTCGCCGCCGCCACGCCCGGACAGGAGACCTCGATCGTCACGATGGATCGCGACGACACCGTGGTCGCAGTGGACGCAGAGGTACGCCGGGAGATCACCGCCACCGGGGATGACATCTACGGCGAAGGCGACGTGGAACGGCGCGCCCTGGAGCTCGGCGCGGACATCACCCCGGGGATGTCGGGCGGGGGCGCCTTCGACTCGGAGGGCCGGCTGGTGGGCATCGTATTCGCCGAGTCGCGTGACCGCCCCGTCGTCTACGCCGTCGCCGCATCGGAGATCGAGCGGTTCCTCGCCGACAACGACCCCGGCACCCCGGTCGAGCCGGGCCGCTGCCGTTGAGCATTGGGTGGCGGCCCGGCTACCTTGCGGTCTCCGCCAGACGAGGTTCGCTGATGCAAGACATGACGTTCATGATCGACACCGGCCGCGCCGTCGCCGAGTTGTGGGACGTGCTCGGCCGGGAAGGGATCGCCATGGAGGCCGCCTGCACTTACCCAACCGTCGACGGCCGGGTGGTCCGGGTCGTGGTGCAGGACGAGGACGCCGCCCGGGCGCGCGACGCCTTGCTCGCCGCAGGCTTCGGCGCCCTGGACCGCCACGAGGTGCTGATCGTCGACATCGAGGTGGAGCCGGGCGCGCTCGGCCGCCTGGCCCGTCGAGTGGCCGACACCGGCGCCCGCCTCACGACCCTCTACATGGCCACGGGCGATCGCGTCGTGATCGGCGCCGACGATCTGGAGAAGGTCCGCAGCGTGGTGTGAGCGGCTTCCTCTGCTAGCTCCACTCCCAGGACACGGCGTGGGTGTTGCCTGCGGCGTCGGTCTCGTACTCGTACACCGCAGCGACGCGGTTCAGCTTGGCCCACGCTTCGTCCGAGGTCGAGTAGTAGATCGCGCCCCGGTAGCTGATGCCGCCGTCTTCCTTCATGACTCCGACCCCGGCGCCGCGCCAGGTGGCGCCCTCGCCGCCGGCGCCCATCAGGACACCCTGGCCCTCACCGTAGATGGTTCCGTCCGGTCGCATGGTGCCGATGTAGGTACCGATGTCGGTGGCCTCGATTCCGAGCATCTGCCCCTGCGCACGGAACGAGGTCTCCATCCGGGGCGCCCCTTCCGACGGCAGAACCCGCA
>CAYGCW010000460.1:0-1628 GCA_964348465.1 uncultured Acidimicrobiia bacterium
CCCCGGCCGGGATGCCGACCCCGGTGTCCTGCACCTCGATCACGACGTTTCCCGCTTCGGCGTGCGCTGCCAACCGCAGGCCGCCGCCGTCGGGCATCGCTCGCAGAGCGTTCATCACCAGGTTGGTCAGCACCTCGCGCATCCGCACCGGGTCGACGTCCAGCTCGCCGACGCCGGAGCCGGCGGAGACAGCGACGTCGACACCCGACTCGGCGGCCCGGCGGCGGTGGGCGTCCGCCACGTCCTCGAGCAGCTCGCCGATGTCCGTGGGCTCGCAGTGGAGGGCCAGCGAGCCGGCCTCGATCTCGCTGAGGGTCCGCAGGTCCTCCAGCAGCCGCTCCATCACTGCGACATCGGCCATGAGCGCCTCGAGGTGCTCTTCGTCGGGGACGTGGACGCCGTCGAGCATGGCCTCGATCTCGCCCCGGATCACCGTGAGCGGCGTGCGCAGCTCATGCCCGAGGTCGGCGAGCAGTTGCCGACGCTGGGCGTCGGCCGTCTCCAGGCGGCGCGCCATGTCGTTGAACGACGAGACCACCGGGCTCAAAGCGCGTGACGAAGTGCGGGGCACCCTGGCCGTGTAGTCGCCGTCGGCCAGTGATCCCGCCGCCCGGATGAGGTGGCGGACCGACCGCCACGTGCGGGCCACCCGCCGCATCCCGATCAGCGCCAGCAGAACCAGGCCGATGGCGACGAACACCGCTGCGCCGGGCAGGGCCGGGCCGATGACCCGCCCGACGACGAACGCCACCAGCGCAACGAGCCCGGCCAAGGCCGACACGAAGAACAGCAGAAACAGCAGCCCACCGATCAGCATCTGCCTGCCGAACCCCTGCCAGGCCTGCCCGCCGGGTCCGGGCGGCCCCCACTGGCCGCCCCACGGAGGGCCGTGCTGCCTACTCATCGGCGAACTTGTAGCCGACCCCGTAGACGGTGAGCAGGTACCGCGGCTTGCGGGGGTCGGGCTCCAGTTTGCGGCGGATGTTCTTCACGTGCGCGTCGACCGACCGCTCGTAGCTCTCGAACGACACCCCGTGCACCTGGTCGAGGAGCTGCGCCCGCGTATAGATGCGTCCCGGGCTGCGGGCCAAGGTCGCCAGCAGCTCGAACTCGGTGGCGGTCAGGTCCACCTCGTCGTCGCCAACCGTCACCCGCATCTTGGGCAGGTCGACGGTGACGTCGCCGGCCCTGATGACCTCGCCTCCTCCGAGCGTCGCCTCGGCGCGCCGCAGCACGGCACGGATGCGCGCCACCAGCTCCTTGGGGCTGAACGGCTTGGTGACGTAGTCGTCGGCGCCCAGCTCCAGGCCGACGATGCGGTCGCTCTCGTCGCTGCGAGCGGTGAGGATGATGATCGGCACCGCCGATGCCGCCCGCAGCTCGCGGGTGACGTCGAGCCCGTCCATGCCCGGCAGGCCGAGGTCCAGCACGATCATGTCCGGCTTCTCCTGGCGGGCCATCGCGATGGCGGACGGCCCGTCGGCGGCTTCGAGAACGGCGAAGCCCGCCTGGTGCAGGTAGTCGCGCACCAGGCGGGCGATCTTCAGCTCGTCTTCCACAACGAGGACCTTCTTCACGGGGTCATTGTGCTTCGAAGTCGGGCAGGTCTTCCACCCAGCGGTCCACTT
>CAYGCW010000461.1:0-1616 GCA_964348465.1 uncultured Acidimicrobiia bacterium
GATGTCCCCGAGGGCGCACAGGCCCTTCACTGTGTCACGATGCGGACGATGGTCCGGACGCCCCGGCCCGAGTGACGGCCCGCCCGGCCGCCTGGTTCGCATCCGCTCGCGAGCGTCGCTTGTGGGTCTGGACGCTCGCCATCGTGACGGGGATCTACTCGACGCTGGTCCTCGCCGAGCGGCTGGCCGGCCAGCTCCGCGACCGCGACCTGCTCGACTCGGCCTTCGTGGCCGGGGCGCTGCTGACCGTGCTCGCCGTCGTCGCCCTGGCGATGAAGGCCCGCCCCGGCGGTGCCGAGATCGGCGTGGGGCTGGGCGTCGCGGCGGTCTACCTGGTGGTGTTCGCCCGCCTGGGCATTCCCGCTGCGGAGCGTACCCACCTGGTGGAGTACGGCGTCGTGGCGGCCTTCGTCTACGAGGCGCTGCTGGAGCGGGCCCGCCAGGGCCGCGCGCTGCCGGCTCCGGCCCCGGTCGCGGTGGCGGCGGCCTCGGCGCTGGGCGCGCTCGACGAGGGCATCCAGGCCGTGCTCCCGAGCCGGGTGTTCGATCCCATCGACATCGGCTTCAACGTGCTGGCGGCCACCCTGGCCGTGGCCGCTTTCGCGTCGCTGCGCTGGGCCCGGGAGCGCACGCAGGCCCGCCGCCGGGGCTAGCCCGTGTTGCGCAGCCCGGCGGCCAGGCCGTTCACGGTCAGCAGCAGCGCGCGCCGCAGCTTGGGGTCGGGCTCGCCGGCGGCGCGCACCCTGGCCAGCAGCGCCACCTGGAGGTAGCTGATCGGGTCGATGTACACGTCGCGCACCGCCAGCGTCCGTTGCAGCACCGGGTGGGCGCCCACCAGCTCGTCGTGGCCGGCCACTGCCAGCACCTCCTCGACGGTGCGCCGAAACTCGGCCGATATCACGTCGAAGACGTGGTGGTACCGGGGGTCCACGAGTTCGGCGACGTAGCGCCCGGCGATCTCCATGTCGGTCTTCGCCAGCGTCATCTCGACGTTGGAGACGAACGTGCGGAAGAACGGCCAGTCCCGGTACATCGACGCGACCACATCGCCGTCACCGGAGGCGCGTGCCGCCGCCAGCCCGGTGCCGACCCCGAACCACCCGGGCACGATCTGGCGCGACTGGGTCCAGCCGAACACCCAGGGGATGGCCCGGAGGCCTTCCAGGCCGGTGCCGGAGCCGGGCCGCCGGGCGGGCCGGGAGCCGATGTTGAGCTGTGCCAGCTCCTCGACCGGCGTCGCCGTCACGAAGTAGTCGACCAGCGCCGGGTCGTCGACCAGCGCCCGGTAGGCGGCGAACGCCGCTGCCGATATCTGGTCCATGACCCGGTCCCAGCCGGCCAGCACCTCCGGCGACTGTCGGGATCTCCGATGCAGCACCGAGGCCTCCAGCGTGGCGGAGAGCGTCAGCTCCAGGTTGTCGCGCGCCAGACCGGGCAGGCCGTACTTGTCGGCGATGACCTCTCCCTGCTCGGTGATCTTGATGCGCCCGTCCACCGTGCCCCACGGCTGCGCCCAGATCGCCTCCCCGGTCGGCCCGCCACCCCGGCCCACGGTCCCGCCGCGGCCGGGGCAGAGCCGCAGCGCCACCCCGTGGCCCCGGGTGACGTCGCGCCGC
>CAYGCW010000462.1:0-1598 GCA_964348465.1 uncultured Acidimicrobiia bacterium
TCCTCGTCAACGGCACGCAGGTGGCGGCGGCGATCGTGGCGATGGCGATCTACGAATGGCGGCTGGCCCTGCTCGTCGTGGCCGGGGTGGGGCTCTACGCCCTCGGGCTCCTGTGGTCGCAGCGGATACTGCGGCGCAGTTACGACCGGGTACGGGAGCGCGTCGCCGACAGCCTGGCCGTCATGAGTGAAGCCGTCACCGCCCTTCCCGAGGTGCGCGCCTACGGCGCCGAGCGCGAAGCCATGCGCCGGGTGCGGGCTTCTCTGCAGAGGCGCTTCGTGGCGGAGTTCCGGACGGCCCGCTTCGGCAACGTGCTGTTCGCCACCGCCGAGTTGTTCGCGGCCGCGCTGACAGCGGCCGTCGTGGCGGTGGGGCTCCTCATCGGTCCCGAGGGTGGCATCACGGCCGGTGTGCTCCTTGCCTTCCTGTTTCTCGTCAACCTGCTGATCGAGCCGGTGCAGAGCCTCGTCGAGATCCTCGACTTCGCCCAGAGCGCCGCCGCGGGCCTGCGCCGGGTGGTCGAAGTGCTCGACGCGCCCGTCGAGATCCCCGAGGCTGCCGATCCCGACGAGCTTCCTGCGGGGCCTCTCGGCGTCGCGTTCGAGGGAGTCCGCTACCGCTATCCGACCGGCCCCGACGTGCTCACCGGGGTAGACGCCGTCATCGCCGCCGGCAGCCGCATCGCGGTGGTGGGCGAGACCGGGTCCGGGAAGACCACGTTCGCCAAGTTGCTGGTGCGCCTGCTGGAGCCATCCGCGGGGGTGGTCTACATCGGCGGCCGGGACCTGCGGGAGGTGTCGTTCGCCAACCTGCGGTCTCGGGTGGCGTTCGTACCCCAGGAAGGATTCCTGTTCACCGGCTCGGTGGCCGACAACGTTCGCTACGGCAAGCCGGATGCCGGCCGGCGAGAGCTGGAGTCGGCGTTCCTCGAGCTGGGTCTCGACCGCTGGCTGGACCAGCTGCCGTCCGGCCTCGAGACGGCCGTCGGCGAGCGCGGGTCGAGCCTGTCCGCCGGGGAGCGCCAGCTCGTGGCGCTGGTGCGGGCGTGGATATCCACCCCGGACCTCCTCGTCATGGACGAGGCGACGTCTGCCGTCGACCCGGCGCTCGACGTGCAGCTCCGCAGAGCCATCGACCGCCTGACGGCGGGGCGCACGTCGGTGACGATCGCCCACCGCCTGGCCACCGCGGAGGCCGCCGACGAGGTGCTCGTCTTCGACCGGGGACGCCTGGTCGAGCGGGGGGCCCACGCCGATCTGCTCGCGCGGGGCGGCGTCTACGCCGGTCTGTACGCCGACTGGGCCGCCGGCACGGCGACCATGTGAGATCGGCTGCGCTCGCCCATCAGGGAGGAGGCCGCTCGCGGAGCGTGGCCGATGTCAGGGGCTGGCGGCCGTCGTCGCGATAGCCCGAGACCTCTCGACCTCTCCACTGACGGGAAACCAGGTCCACACCGAGGCCTGGTCGTCTGCGAAGGTGAAGTGGCGAACTCCTCGGTCGGCGCCGCCGATGACCTGGAACCCACCACGAAGGTGTCGCCCTCCCCCCATGTGCCCCGGACACCCAGCGGCCATCCTCTGAACTCGTTGACCGCGAAG
>CAYGCW010000463.1:0-1594 GCA_964348465.1 uncultured Acidimicrobiia bacterium
GCGAGGCGCCTCGAGGAGCTGAAGGCGGAAGCCGTCGAGGCGCGCGTCGCCCTCGACCTCGCAACCGGCCGCCACCGGGAGCTCGTCGCCGAGTTGGAGGCACTGGTGGCGCACGATCCCCGGCGGGAGCGGCTGCGCGCGCATCAGATGCTGGCTCTCTACCGATGCGGCCGCCAAGCCGACGCCCTGGCCGCGTATCGCTCCACCGTCGCCTACCTACGCGACGAGCTGGGGCTCGATCCGTCGCCCGACCTGCAACGGCTCGAGCAGCAGATTCTGCACCAAGACGCTGCCCTCGACTTCAGGCCCCGACCTCGGCCCCGGTCGCTCCCGGCCCGCTACACCACCTTCGTCGGCAGGTCGAGCGAACTGGCCGAGGCGCAGCAGCTCCTCGCAACGCACCGGCTGGTGACGATCACCGGTCCCGGCGGTGTCGGCAAGTCGAGCCTCGCCGTCGAGGTAGCCCGGTCGTTGACCGACCGCATGGAAGCGGTGTTCGTTCCCATGGAGGCGGAACGCCAGGTCCCCCCGCGTCTCCTCGTCGCCCAGTCTCTCGGGCTCCGACCCGCCGAGCACGCCGACGTGCAGGCGATGGTGGCGACCGCTCTCGGCGCCGGCCCGACCTTGCTGCTCCTCGATGGCTGCGAGCACGTCATCGGCGAGCTTCCGGCCGTGATCGCCGAATTGCTGCAGCGTTCCCCCGGGCTGCGCATCCTCGTCACCAGCCGGGAACCGCTGTTCATGACGGGCGAACGCCGTCTCGTCCTGGAACCGCTCCCGGTCGGCGCCGACTCGCCGGCGACCCGCCTCTTCATCGAGCGAGCCGCCATCCGACGCGACGAATTGGACCGCAAGACGTTGGAAGCGGCGGACCGCATCGCTGCCGAGGTCTCAGGTCTTCCCCTCGGCATCGAGCTGGCCGCGGCCCGCCATAGAACGATGTCGCTCGAGCAAATCGCCGCGCAACTCGGCGAGCAAACGCAGCTCCTGTCCACGAAGCGCGGGCCCGAGCCTCGCCACCTCTCGATCGTCGCTGCTCTCGACTGGAGTTACCGGGCCCTCGACGACGACCACCAGCGCACCTTCCGGCAGCTGGCCGTGTTTCCGACCGGCATGGTTCCCACCGACGGCGCAGCGGTAGTGCTCGCCGACGATGCGCCGGCCTCGGCGCTCCAGGTGCTGGCCGATCTCTCGCTGCTCTCGCCTCCCGACCGCGAAGGCCGGTTCCGCATCCTCGAGCCGATCCGCCAGTACGCCGCGATGCTGCTCGACGAAGCCGGGGAGCGGTTGCCGGCCGAACGCCGCCACACCGAATGGCTGGTCGGGCTTGGCGGAGAGCTGCGCCACCTGGTCATGATGGGTCACTCCTCCCGTGCCCTCCCGCGTCTGCGCGCCCAGGCTCCTGCCATCGCCGCCGTGGCGTCCTGGGCCCTCGAGCACGACGAACCCGACATCGTTCTCGACATCGTGGCTGCAGTTGGACGGCTATGGCCCCGAGTCGCCGATCCCCGGTCGCTCCGAGAGCCCGCGCTGGCGGTTCTGGAAGGACTGGGGACGCCCTTGAGTGATGCCGCCGTGGCGGCCCTCGCCAACA
>CAYGCW010000464.1:0-1581 GCA_964348465.1 uncultured Acidimicrobiia bacterium
GGGCCGCCACGATCGCCTGCAGGGTGGCGATGCTCCCTCCCGACGCCAGATCGCCGCCGGACCCCTGCGGATACCCGAGTACGCCGGCGAGCCATTCGATCACGGCCCGCTCGATTCGCACTGCCCCCGGGCCGCCGTAGAAGACACCTGCATAGCGGCTGGTGACGGCCGCCAGGTAGTCGCCGAGCGCCGACGTGTAGAGGCCGCCGGAGGGAATGAACCCGAAGAAGTGCCCGGCCGGCTCGTTGACGCCGAGCCGGTCGACGCCCTCGGCGAGCACGCCGAGCAGGTGCGGGAGCGGCGAGGGCAGCTCGGAGATCGGGTTGGCGCTGAGCACCTTGCGGCCGCGCTCGTCGTCCGGCACGTAGCCGGGGAGCAACGGCAGGGCGTCCAGCCACTCTTCGGCGTAGGCCGCCACCTGCTCCAGCATCGCAGCTCGCTCGTCGGCGTCGGGCTCCAGCGACCGGGCCGCGTGTTCCAACTCCAGGATGCGCTCCAGCACATCGTCACCCTACGGCCTCTCGGCCGGCTTCGGAACCAGATTCTTCCGCGTTGCGCCGGCGGCGTCTCCCGACCGCGCGCTACCCCACCCCTCCCTCCGCCTGGCGACGCCCAACGAAGTCCTCCAGCTCGGCGGCGCGGTCGTCGGCGAGCGGCGGTGGCTCGTACTGCTCGAGGACCTGCCTCCAGATCCGGGTGGCCCGCTGCTCGGCGGTCGCGGCGCCGGCCTCCACCCACGATTCGTAGTTGCTCCAGTCCGAGACGAGCGGCGAGTAGAAGGCCGTCTGGTAGCGCTCCAGGGTGTGGGACGCACCGAAGAAGTGGCCGCCCGGACCCACCTCGGCGACGGCATCGAGCGCCAGGGTGTCGTCGTCGACCGTGAGGCCGTCCATGAACTCCGACATCATCTGGAGCATCTCGACGTCGACGACCAGCTTCTCGAACGAGGCGACGAGGCCGCCCTCCATCCAGCCGGCGCCGTGCAGCACCAGGTTGGCGTGGCCCATCACCGCCGCCCACAGCGACATCCCCGACTCGTAGGCCGCCTGGGCGTCGACGGCGTTGGCAGCGTTGGCGTTACTGGATCGGTACGGGATTCCGTGGCGGCGGGCGAGCTGGCCGCCGGCGAGGGCGGCGCGCGCATACTCGGGGGTGCCGAACGCCGGTGCGCCGGAGCGCATGTCGACGTTCGACGTGAATCCGCCGTAGATCACCGGCGCCCCCGGATAGGCGAGCTGGGCCAGCGTGATCGTGGCCAGCGCCTCGGCGTTCTGCTGGGCCAGCGCCCCGGCCACCGTCGCCGGCGCCATCGCCCCGGAGAGGGTGAAGGGGGTCGCCACCACGACCTGGCCGTGGCGGGCCATCTCGATCAGGCCTTCGATCATCGGCCCGTCGAGACGGAGCGGCGACGACGTGTTGATCACCGTGAACAGCGACGGTTCTGCCCCCATCTGGTCGTACGTGGTCCCGCGGGCGATACGGACGATCTCGAGGGCGTCCTCGATCCGGCCCCTGCCCAGCGAGTAGGCGTGGAACACCTTGTCGGTGAGGGTGACACAGGCCGCCAGGGCGTCGAGGTGG
>CAYGCW010000465.1:0-1538 GCA_964348465.1 uncultured Acidimicrobiia bacterium
CGTCGGCGAGGAACTGCTCGAGCGCCTTGTGGAGCATCGGGCCGCGCCAGATCACTGCCTGGTCGGGCTGCACGAAGTAGTCCATCGACATCACCCGCACGCCGTGGCGCTCCGGCGGCAGCAGGAGCTGGTCGAAGACGTCGGGCCGGGCGGCGACGCCTAGCATCTTGGGGATCGAGTACCCCCACACGTCGGCGTCGATCACCCCGACCTCGTGGCCCGCCTGCGCGAGCGCCACGGCCACGTTGGCGGTCACCGAGGACTTGCCGACGCCCCCTTTGCCGCTCGCCACGGTGACCACCCGGGTCCGGGAGCCCGCACCCCCCAATGCGGCCGAGCGGTCGGGCCGTACCAGGGCCGCCACCCGGGCCCGCTCTTCGTCGTTCATCGGCGCGAACTCCACCTCCACCCGGCCGGCGCCGGCCACGGACGAGACGGCGGCGGCGATGGACAGCCGCAGCGGCTCCTGCGCATCCGGAACGGTCGAGCCGACGAGCACGGTGACGTCGCCCCTGCGGTTCACGTCGACGTCCCGGACGATGTCCAGCTCACCCAGCGGGCGGCGCAGCACCGGCTCGCGTACGCCGTCGACGGCGGTCCGGACCGCCTGCTCCAACACTGCTTCTCCTATCGAGATAGGGGATAGAAAACTATAGTGAGGGCGGTCCCCGGCCCATCCGGGGCGTAGGCCACCCGAAGCTCATCCGGGACTCCGGCGCATGGACACCAAGCAGTTCGATCGCAACCTCGGGGACCTGACCTCTTCGCTTGGAGACGCCACCCGGCGCGGCATCTACGTCAGCGTGCGGGAGTCTGCCGAGCCGATGACCGCCACCGAGGTGGCCGAGCTGTTCGGCATTCACCCCAACGTCGCCCGCCACCATCTCGACCGGCTCGCCGGGGACGGCTACCTCGAGGTGTCGCGTCGCCGCCGCTCCGGCAAGTCGGGCCCGGGGGCGGGCCGGCCCGCCAAGTGCTACGAGGCGACCGACAAGGAGATCGCCATCCAGTTCCCGCCCCGGCGTCACGAACTGCTCTCCGAGCTGCTGATCCGGGTGGTGGAGCGGCTGGCACCCGAGCACGGACCTCTCATCGCCGAGGAGGTGGGCCGCGAGTATGGGCGGGAGATCGCCGCCCAGATCGGCCTGCCCGAGGAAGAGGGTTTCGACGCCGCAGTACGCGCCGTGGCGCGGGCGATGACGGGCGTCGGCTTCGAGATGACCGTCGATCCGGACGGCGGGCAGCTCCTCACCAGCTACTGCCCATTCGGCAAGACGGCCGCCGACCATCCCGAAGTCGTGTGCAAGCTGGACCAGGGAATCGTGAGCGGGCTCATGGGGGCGGTGATGCCGGCGAACCGGGCAGTCACGGTCACCCCTCACGGCAGGCCGGACGAGGACTGCGTCACCGAGATGTGATGGCCGAGCTGCGCCCCGCCGCGCCGGAGGAGGCGGACCGGCCCGGCGACTCGGCCTTTGCCTGCGAGACGCATTGGGACCGGCAGGTGGGGTGAGCACGCCGGCCGTAGGGGCGTTGCA
>CAYGCW010000466.1:0-1521 GCA_964348465.1 uncultured Acidimicrobiia bacterium
CCAGCCTGAACTCGGACATCCCGTGGCTGCAGGCGTTCATGGTCTACGAGTTCAACAAGCCGGTGAAGTACGGCGGCCTGTCGAAGGAGGAGTCGCTGCGCATGCTGACGCTCTATCCGGCGCAGCAGCTTCACATCGCCGACAAGGTCGGCTCGCTGGAGGTGGGCAAGCAGGCCGACATCGTGTTGTTGAACGGCGATCCCTTCAACAGCTACTCACGTGTCGAGAAGACGATCGTGGATGGGATCGTCTACTACGACCTGGCGCGTGACGCCGAGCTGCGCGGCGAACCGGTGAACCCGCTTGCCGAGCCGCGGCCGACTCCGGTCGCCACCAAGCCCACGGTGGCTATGGCGTCGGCGACGAATGTGGCCGCGCGAACGGCGGGCGACGGATCGAACGGCGGCACGGCGGCGACGGCGTCGAGCACGGCGCTGGTCGGTGGCACGGTCCACCCGGTCTCCGGGCCGGAGATCGCCGACGGCACCGTCCTCATCTCGGGCGGCCGCGTCGCCTATGTGGGCTCGCGGGCGGGGCTCGAGTTGCCGGCCGACGCCGAGGTGATCGATGTCGCCGGCAAGCACGTCTATCCCGGCTTGATCGATCCGATGACCCAGGTGGGGATGATCGAGATCGGCCAGGTCGCCGCCAGCCGCGACGACCGCGAGGGTGGCAAGTACAACCCGCACCTCAACGCCCTTTGGGGCGTCCATCCGCACAGCGTCGAGATCGGCGTGACCCGAGCCAACGGGATCACGGCGGTGCTCGCCGTGCCCGCCAGCGGCGTCATTCAAGGTTCGGGTGCGGTCGTGCAACTGAACGGCGACACGCCTGAGCGGATGCGGATCGCCGAGCGGGCCGCCCTGGTCGTGAACTTCCCGTCGCCCAAGGGCAAGACGTGGGAGGAGCCGAAGCTGGAGGGCGACGACCTGGAAGAGCTCGTCCAGCTGTTCGAGCGGGCGGTGGCGTTCGCGGCCGCTCCGACCCATAACGACGATCCGACTGCACCGTTTGATGGCAACGATCGCATGCGCGAGCGGGCGATGCTCGAGGCGATGGTGCCGGCCGTGACCGGCGCTGCGCCCGTGTTCTTCCGGGTGCGCCGGGAGCGCGACATACGCACGCTGTTCATGTTCCTGGACGAGTTTCCCGAGGTGCGGGCGGTGATCGTGGGCGGCGACCAGGCGTACAAGGTCGCGACGGAGCTGGCCGAGCGGCAGATCCCCGTAGTCGTAGGCTCCGCCTTGCGGCCCACGATGGACTCCGAGGACCGGATCAGCGCCGGCTGGGAGAACGCGCGCCTCCTGCACGCCGCCGGCGTGAAGATCGCCTTCAGCACCCAGGACTACGCCAACGTCCGCAACCTTCCCTACCACGCGGCGCGGGCGGTGGCGTTTGGGCTGCCGCAGGAGGTGGCGCTGCGCGCGGTGACGCTGGCGCCGGCCGAGATCCTCGGCCTCGGCTCGCAGATGGGGAGCCTCGAGGTGGGGAAGCGCGCCGATCTCATCGTCACCGACGGCG
>CAYGCW010000467.1:0-1508 GCA_964348465.1 uncultured Acidimicrobiia bacterium
ACCGGATGTTCACCTCGGGCGCCGGGGCCCGGCGGCGCGCCCAGTACAGCTTGCCGTTGCGGACCCGCAGCCTGCCGTCGGCGACCAGGTCGGGCGCCAGCTCCTCGATGCCGTCTCCGAGCCAGGCCCGGTCCCCGGGCTCCAGCGGCAGCTCGTAGGCCGCGCAGCCCATCTGCGACGCCAGCACCCGGGGATTGGCGGGGTTGATGACCGCCGCTTCCGGGCGGCGGGCGAAGAGCTGGTCCGGGTGGGTCATGTAGTACTGGTCGAGGGCGTCCTGGCCCGCCACCAGCACTGCCAGCGACTGCTTCGTGGTGCGGCCGGCCCGGCCCGACTGCTGCCGCAGCGAGGCGATGGTGCCGGGGAACGTGTTGATCACTGCGGCGTCGAGACCGCCGACGTCGATGCCCAGCTCGAGGGCGTCGGTGGCGGTCACCCCGAGCAGCTCGCCGGAGAACAGGGCCTGCTCGATCCGGCGCCGGTCGGCGGGGAGGTAGCCGCCCCGATAGGGGGAGATACGGTCGGCGTGCTCGGGATCCAGCCGCTCCCGGCCCCACCGGTACATGAGCTCGGTGGCCTTGCGGCTCCGCGAGAACGCGATCGTGGGCAGCTCCCTGCGGACCAGGTCGACGAACGCGTCGGTGGACTCTGCCAGCGAGCTGGCCCTGATGCCCTCCTCCTCGTCCTCCAGCGGCGGGTTCCACAGCACGAACAGCCGCTCCCCGGCCGGCGACGTGTCCTGGTCGACGACCTCCACCGGTCGCCCGGCCAGGCCGGATGCCAGCTCGCCGGGATTGCCGATGGTGGCCGACGTGAACACGAACGTGGGGTCGGCGCCATAGTGGGCGGCCAGCCGCCGCAGCCGGCGCAACACCAGCGCCACGTTGGTGCCGAAGATTCCTCGCAGCACGTGCAGCTCGTCGACGACGACGAAGCGGAGTCGGTGCAGGAAGTCGGCCCAGCGGGCATGGTGAGGGAGGATCCCGATGTGGAGCATGTCCGGGTTGGTCAGCACCACGTTGGCGTGCCGGCGGGCCCACACCCGGCGATCCCGGTCGGTGTCGCCGTCGTAGATGGCGGCCACCATGCCCGGGACGCCGAGGCTCGTGAACCCGCGCAGCTGGTCTTGCGTGAGCGCCTTGGTGGGGTAGAGAGCGAGCGCCGACGTGCCTCTGGGATCGGCCAGCATCGCTTCGGCGATGGGCACCTGGTACGCCAGCGACTTGCCTGATGCGGTACCGGCGACGACGACGGTGTCGATCCCGTTCCTGGCGCGGCGGATCGCCTGCGCCTGGTGCCGGTAGAGCCCCTGAATACCTCGCTCGGCGAGGGCGGTCGCGATCGGCGCCGGAGGAGGCGGATCCAGGACTTCGAAGATCGGCTCGCGGGCCGGTATCGCCTCGACGTGGACGATTCGCACAGCCCGGTCGGGATCGGCCTGCCACTCGGCCACGACGTGGTCCATCGCTGCGATGGTATCGGAGGCGGGTGTCACGGCCGCATGAGCC